>CANOFQ010000051.1 GCA_947565325.1 uncultured bacterium | reverse complement strand
GATGGCTTGAGGAAGAGGAGGAAACAGTTCGTCCCGACATCAATCTTCTGAAGCCTGTGGAGATCAAGAACTTTCTGGACGACTATGTTGTAGGTCAGGAGGAAGCGAAAAAGGTGCTTTCCGTGGCTGTCTACAATCATTATAAGAGGGTGATGGCACCGAGGGACCTGGACGATGTGGAGCTGCAGAAGAGCAATATCATCATGGTTGGTCCCACGGGCTCAGGAAAGACCTATCTGGCCCAGACGCTGGCGAAGATCATCAATGTCCCCTTCGCCATTGCGGACGCCACCACCCTGACAGAGGCGGGCTACGTGGGAGAGGATGTGGAGAACATCCTCCTGAAGCTGATTCAGGCAGCGGACTATGATGTGGAGCGTGCCCAGTACGGCATCGTCTATATCGATGAGATCGACAAGATCACCAAGAAGGGCGAGAACGTGTCCATCACCCGGGATGTGTCGGGGGAGGGGGTGCAGCAGGCTCTCCTGAAGATCGTGGAGGGAACGGTTGCCAATGTGCCGCCTCAGGGAGGCAGAAAGCATCCCCATCAGGAGCTGATTTCCATAGATACCTCCAATATACTTTTTATCTGCGGCGGAGCCTTCGACGGGCTGGAGAAGATCATCGAGGCGAGACTGGACAGGAAGTCCATCGGCTTCAATGCGGAGATCACCCAGAAATCCAACAAGGACATTGCAGAGCTGTTGCAGGAGGTGACCCCTCCCGATCTGGTGAAATTCGGACTGATTCCGGAGTTCGTGGGCCGTGTGCCGATCTGCGTCAGCCTGAAGGGTCTGGACAGGGATGCTCTGGTCCGCATCCTGAGAGAGCCCAAGAATGCTCTGATCAAGCAGTACCAGAAGCTGTTCGGCATGGACGGGGTGGAGCTGTCCTTTGACGATGATGCAGTGATGGCCATTGCGGACAAGGCCTTCGAGCGCAAGACCGGGGCCAGAGGACTGCGTTCCATCATGGAGGGCATTTTGATGGATACGATGTACAAGATTCCCTCCGACGAGACCATTGAAGAATGTTGTGTCACCAAGGACACGGTGGAGAAGGGGAGCGAGCCTCTTGTCCAGCATAGGAATGACCGCAGGAGAGGACTGGACGCCGCCATGTAGGAGGCAGCCCCGGGCCGGGAGGTGACAGGGCGCCGAAAGAGCCGGGCGGCCATGTAGGAGGCAGCCCCAAGGCCGGTAGGTGACGGGGCGCTGAAAGAGCCGGGCACCATATGCTGGGAGCAGGCGCAGGAGACCGGAAGAGGAGATAATGCAATATGGTAATTAAAAATGTCAGTCTGGAAACGGTGTGCGGCATTACCAGCAGCCTGCCGGAGAACAGCCTGCCGGAGGTGGCCTTCGCCGGCAAGAGCAATGTGGGCAAGTCTTCCCTGATCAATGCCCTGATGAACCGCAAGTCCCTGGCCCATACCAGCTCCCAGCCCGGCAAGACCCAGACCATAAATTATTATAATGTAAACAGTCAGCTCTATTTTGTGGATCTGCCCGGCTACGGCTATGCCAATGCCAATGAGAAGGTAAAGGCGCAGTGGGGCAAGATGGTGGAGCGGTATCTGTATAAGTCAAAGATGCTTCAGCAGGTCTTCCTGCTGATCGACATCCGGCATGCGCCGTCTCAGAACGACTGCGTCATGTATGACTGGGTCGTACAAAGCGGCTATAATCCGATAATTATCGCTACGAAGCTGGACAAGATAAAACGGAGCCAGCTTCAGAAGCAGACAGAACTGATCCGCACGACCCTGAAGGCGAAAGCGGGTACCGTGATCGTCCCCTTCTCTGCACAGACCAAGCAGGGACGGGAGGAGATATATGAGATTCTGGACAAAGAGGTGCTTCATGAGGAAATACAGTAAGGCTTTGGTGAATCTTGCAGTAGCGGCAGTGATCCTGCTCGGCATTGTTTTTCTCCTGCCCAGAGCGCTGGTTTTCTTCTCGCCCTTTGTGGCAGGCTGGATCATCTCGCTGATAGCGGGGCCGCTGGTGCGCTTCTTTGAGGAAAAGGTGAAGATCAAGAGAAAGATCGGCAGTGCCTTCGTGATCATTGCAGTCATAGCGTTGGTGGTGCTGGTGATCTATCTGGCGGGCTCCCAGCTGATGAGCCAGATGACGGGCCTCATAGGCGCCCTGCCCGAGATGTGGGAGGGTATGGAGGCGGATCTGGAGGATATCGGGAGCAGGCTGGACGTGCTGCTGAGCAAGATCCCGGGGGACACGCAGGTGAAGCTGGGAGATATCACGGACCTGATAGAGGGCTACATCGGTGATTTCTTAGGAGAGATGGGCTCCCCCACCATTGCCGCTGCCGGGAATCTGGCCAAGTCCCTGCCCTCCATTTTCATAGGGGTGATCATGGCACTGCTTTCCTCCTATTTCTTCGTGGCAGAGAGACACCAGATCAATGACTGGTTCCGGGAGCGCACTCCGGGATTCCTGCGGGTGCGCTATGACATGGTACGGCGCAGTCTGGTGAAGTCCGTGGGAGGATACCTGAAGGCGCAGCTGAAGATAGAGGTGTGGATGTACCTGCTGCTGGTGGTTGGCCTGGGAGTGCTGGGCGTGAATTATTTCGGGCTGATTGCGCTGGGAATCGCCTTTCTTGATTTTCTGCCCTTTTTCGGGACGGGGACGGTGCTGATCCCATGGGCCGTCATCCGCTTCCTGACTGCCGATTACAAGATAATGATTGGCCTGGTGGTGATCTGGGGTGTGGGACAGCTGGCAAGACAGCTGATCCAGCCGAAGATCGTAGGGGATTCCATCGGTGTGCCGCCGCTGCCCACGCTTTTTCTGCTCTACATAGGCTACAAGGTAAGCGGGGTGGTGGGAATGATCGTGGCCGTGCCGCTGGGTCTGCTTCTGTATACCATGTACCGGGAAGGGGCCTTTGAGACCACCCGAAACAGTGTGCTGATTCTGGTGTCGGGCATCAACAGCTTCCGGAGGCTGGAGGAGCAGGATCTGCCCCAGGAGAAGAACCTGCAGGGAAAAAAGTAATTTCTATCTGTGGGGATGCGAAGCAGATGCCGAAGCGCATAAGCGCAGATTTTGCGAATTTGGGAGTCAGGTCGGATGCTCCTTGGAGCGTCCGGCCGCATAGGCGGAATATTTTTTCGGGATCAGCTGCAACTTTTTGCGGAAAATGGCGTATATATATTTAGGGCTGTACAGAGTGACGTATATGGCAGAGAACGTGTGTGATGCATGCGTTCTCTTTTTTGTGGCCCGTTTTCCCTTTATAGGCCGGGGTAAAAGAGAGCTTCGTTCCGGCAGTGCCGCCATGCCCCAGGGACGGCGGCACTGTAGAATGCCTGGGGAGCGTGCCCTTTTTGCATGGCAGCATTGGGGCCTGCTGCGGCCGGCAGCGCTGTGGAATGTCTGTGGAGGGTGCCTGCAGCGGCGTGACCGGCTGGCAGGAAACGCCCGATAA
Source organism: uncultured bacterium (assembly GCA_947565325.1). Taxonomy (GTDB): domain Bacteria; phylum Bacillota; class Clostridia; order Lachnospirales; family Lachnospiraceae; genus Acetatifactor. Next base: position 11,282 of record CANOFQ010000051.1, on the reverse strand, counting down.
GGGCTATATTGTGCGGCTGGGCCTGCATATAAGGCTCTTTATGTATCGTTTTCAGTCAAATGGGAAAAAATGGCGGAATAGTTAGCAACTTTGATACAAAAATATTTTAATATATTTGCAGTAAATTCAACAGCATCGGGATATTAATATATAGAGGAAGAGGTTGTGCGTAAAAACGGATGATATGACAAACGGAGCAGAGGAGGATCAGAGGCTACAACTGAAGATCGATGCATACGGCGGCATGCTCTTTAAGCTCAGCTATCTTCGTCTGCAGAATGTACAGGACGCAGAGGATGTGGTGCAGGAGGTGTTCTACCAGTATCTGAAGCGTTCCGGGCCCTTCGAGAGCCCGGAGCATGAGAAGGCGTGGTTCATCAAGGTCACGCTGAATGCCTGCCGGAAGGCATGGCGGGGGTTCGGACGGCATCCCCAGAAGAGTCTGGAAGAGGGGAAATCCGGACGGCCCAGGGAGGAAGGGGAGCCGGAAACGGCAGTCTCCGGGGCAGCAGTGTCCGACCCGGAGGAAGAGGCTCTGAAAGGGGAGGAGCGCCGCCGTCTGATGGCGGCCGTGATGGCGCTTCCGGAGAGATACCGGGACGTGATCCATCTCTTTTATTACGAGGAGCTCTCTGTAAAGGAGATTGCCCGTCTCACGGGCAGAGGAGAGTCCACGGTGACCTCTCAGCTGACCAGAGGCAGAAACCTGCTGAAGAAGACGTTAAAGGGGGGATACGACTTTGGATAAATTTCAGGATGCATATCGGGATGCGGCGGAGGCGCTTCCGGTGTTCAAGATGGAGGCAGGGAAGGTAAAGGACGAACTGCACCACTATAAGATGAGGCGCCGGAACAGAAATTACATGATTATAAAGGGATGTACGGCGGCATCGCTGTTTCTGCTCTGCGGAGTGGGAACGGCGGCCGCAAAGAGCTACAGGGACAGCGTGATCCGGGTGAATGACACGGGCGTGGTGATCACTGCCCAGGAGCCGGAGGCGGATGCCCCGGAGCTGTTTTCCGTTTTTGAGCAGCTAGGGGGGGTATTTTCCATAACGGAGGCTGGCCCTGAGGCGATACTTGCGGAGGCCTATGAGCTGGAGGCGGTGGAATATAGTTCGCTGAAGGATTTTCTGGCGAAGGAGAAGGTCGTGGTGGCGCTTCCGGACCGGACGCTTTTCGGCAAGAATTACGTTTCGGAGCGGGTGAGCGTGATCGACGGGGGAAAGGACGTAACCATACAGCTGTACAATGACAGCATCGCCTTCTGCATGACCCAGTTCGACAACAGGGAGGCGGGGAGCTACAGCACGGCGATGACCTTCGGCGGGCACAGCATGAACGAGAGAAGGTTCACCAACAAGCAGGGGCTCAGCTATGTGGTCTTCGACACGGTGGACGAGAAGGGCAAGGTCATATCCGTCTGTGCGGTGATCTCGGTGAACGGCTGGGATCTGACCCTTACCTTCAGGGGATTTGAACAGAAAGTCATGGAAAAGATTATAAACAGCATCGATTTAAGTATATATTTTAATTGAGAGACAGTCAGGAAGGTGGATGGTCATGGATAAGAAAAAGAATATCTTGGTTTACAATAATCGCACGGGGATCGCAGAGAAGATGGCACCTCTGTTCGCAGGGGAGGGGCTTTCCGTGGTGGTGGCTGCGGACCCGGAGCAGCTGTACAGCCTGCTGGAGAAGGCGGATATCCATTTGATGCTGGTGGATGTGGAGCTGAAGGACAAGGGATGGGACAGAGGCATCGAGATGATAGCGGGCCTTAGGAGCAGGAGCAGCATCCCCCTGATCGTGGTGTCGGCCCAGTCGGCTGAGACGGCAAAGATCATGGCCCTTGAGGCGGGTGCAGACGATTATGTGGTGGCTGACTGCAATCCTCTGGTGCTGCTGGCCAGAATCAAGTCCCAGCTGCGCAGATACGCCCAGCTGGTGAACATGTGTGCCGACCTGGACAAAAGATACAAGGTAGACGGGCTTGTGATGGATGATGTCCAGAGAAAGGTCACGGTGGAGGGCAGAAGCGTAAGGCTGACTCCCATCGAGTACAAGATACTCCGGCTGCTGCTGCAGCAGAGAGGCAGGGTGTTCTCCAACAGCCAGATCTACGAGAACATATGGCATATGCAGGCCATCGGTGCGGACAATACCATAGCGGTGCACATCCGGCATATCCGGGAGAAGATAGAGGCAAACCCCAAGGAGCCACGATATCTGAAGGTAGTATGGGGGAACGGGTACAAGGTCGGATGAGACGGGACAGGAAAAAGGCAGGTGCGCAAGCCTGCCTTTTTTGTAGCGCAGAAGTATTGTGGAGGTATTGACAAAGCGGGGAAAGTGATGTAACGTATTAGTAGTACTATACATAAAAAGTGCGGCGAACCGGACTGACAGAACCGGGGGCCGGACAGTAGCGGAGGACGGGGGAATGGAAGAGACAGCAGGTATGTGGCAGGTTCCCGAGGAGAGCTCGGGAAGGAAAAGGGGGATCAGCGGCAGTACACTGAAGATGGTGGCAGTGTTGGTCATGCTGCTGGACCATATCGCAGCAGTGGTTTTGTCAAGAGTGATCGTGGGGAGCGGCTATATACCGGCCCGGCTCACGGGAGGAGCGGTTTATGCGGAATGGGTGAGTGTTTACAAAAGGCTGTTCCAGTGTTATATGATTATGAGGGCCATCGGCAGAATGGGTTTTCCGATTTTCTGTTTTCTGCTGGTAGAGGGGTTCCAGAAGACGAGGAGCGTGAAGAAGTATGGGCTGAGGCTGCTCATTTTTGCTGTGATCTCGGAGATTCCCTTCAATCTTGCGCTCACCGGAAAGGTGAGTGCAACAGGGTATCAGAATGTGTTCATGACTCTGTTTCTGGGATTCTTTGCGCTGGGGGTATACGGTTTTTTTGAAAGCTGTATGGGGACGGACAAGCTGGAAAGGGTGCCTAGGGTGATCTGGCGGCTGCTTCTCGGCACGGGAACCGTCCTCCCGGCGATTTATTTCGGTATCTGGCTGGCAACCCAGATTTTCGAGACCAACAGGCCCGTGAGGGACTATCTGAACGGAACCGTGGCCTTTCCGCTGAAGTTCATAGTGGTATGCGTTGCCGTATGTGTGGCGCTGGGGGTATTCTATTGGCTCTGCAGAACATATTATGAAAAGGATGAGGAGGGGAGAGACCGGGTGCGTGTCCTCAGCGTGGATCTGACCGTTCTGGTGCTGCTCATGTGTCTGGCCGATTTTCTGCGCACGGATTATGGTGGGAGCGGCGTGCTGACCATCACGGCCATGTATGTCTTCCGAAGGAATAGGATGGAGGAAGTGACCAGAGCCAGATCCATGGCCGTGGGCTGCGCAGTGCTCGCATTTATGGATGTGAGTGAGGTTTTTGCGTTTTTTGCGCTGATTCCCGTGGCTTTCTACAGCGGGAAGCGGGGTCTGAAGATAAAATATTTCTTTTATGTATTCTACCCGGTGCATCTGCTCCTGCTGTACCTGATTGCAGTGTGGCTTGGGGTGGGGGACGTAGCGCCGCTGTAGGAAATGACAGTGCGGCAGAAGAGCGTGTCTGCCGGAGCTGATAGGAGGACATGGGTATGCTGGAAGTGATCGGTCTGTCAAAGAGATACGGTAAGACCCTGGCGGCGGATCAGGTGAGTTTTACAGTGCCTGACGGGAAGGTAGGGATACTGCTTGGACCCAACGGCGCAGGAAAATCCACGGTGATCAAGAGCATTGCCGGACTGCTGCGCTTTTCGGGGAAGGTGCTCATTCAGGGGGAGGACTCCCGGGGTCTGGAGGCCAAGAGGCAGTTTGCCTATGTGCCGGAGCTTCCCTATATGTACGACGCCCTGACTGTGCGGGAGCACATGGAATTCATCACAAGGGCCTACGGCGCAGAGCTGGAGGAGAGGGAGATGAACGCCCTCTTTGAGAGGTTCGAGCTCTCGGACAAGCAGGATAAGCTGGGCAGTGAGCTTTCCAAGGGCATGATGCAGAAGGTGAGCATCTGCTGTGCGCTGATCATCAGGCCAAAGGTCATTCTGCTGGATGAGCCTATGGTAGGGCTGGATCCTGCTGCCATCAGGGAGCTGAAGGCCATGATCCTTGAGCTGCGGGACCGGGGGCGCACCGTCCTGATCAGCACCCATATGCTGGAGATGGTGAAGGAGCTGTGGGACGTGACCTTCGTGATGGACAAGGGGCGGATCCTTGGAACCTACGGAAAAGAGGAGCTGGGCAACGAGGATCTGGACGCACTGTATTTCTCCGTCACCGGGCATGCGCAGCCCGGAGAGGGAAATGGGGGAGAGCCATGGGAGCAATAGGGTATCTTTATAAGAAGACGCTGATCAACAAGACAAAAACCGCTCTTCGCAAGCCGGTCACTTATTTTTATATAGCGCTGCTGCTGTTCTATCTCTTCATGCTGCCCTTTTCGCTGCGGATGTTTGCCGCACAGATGGGCGGGGACTCTCCGGAGGGGATGACAGCGGTTCTGACGGTGATCGCTTTCTGGCTGATCCCGGGGAACCTGATCGCCTATGCCAAGCGCAGGGGACTGGTGTACAGAAACAGTGACGTGCATTTTCTGTTCCCCTCGCCCGTAAGCCCCAAGAGGGTGCTTCTGTACGCCCATCTGAGGACGCTGGTGGCACAGGTGCTGATAAATGTGTTTGCGGCGGTATGCGGCGGCATCGTGTTCGGAGTGGAGCTGTGGCGGCTTGCCTTGTATTTCTTCTTTTCGCTGGTGGTGGAGAATCTGCTGGAGGGGAGTCTCATGCTTCTGCTCTACGGCTCCGAGAGGCTGGGGGAGAAGCGGCGGGGCGCAGTGGTGAAGGGGGCTTACGGGCTTCTGGTTATTTTGGCGGCAATGGGGATTTACTGGTATTTTCAGGAGGGTCTGAGCCTAAGGGCGGTCTCTTCCTTCCTGCACAGTGACATGGTGCAGATGGTGCCTTTTGTGGGCTGGTATATCGGAGTGCTGCATCTGCTGTTCATGGGGGCCACCACGGTGAACGTGGCTGCTGCGGCGGCATATGGGCTGCTGCTGGCGGCAGTGGTCGCGGCGGCATGGCGGATGAGATGTATAGGGGCCTTCTATGAGGATGCCATGAAGTTCGCCGAGGATTATGAAGAAGTGGTGAAGAGCCGCAGACAGGGTGACACTCAGAAGAAGCTGGGGAAGAAGCAGAAGTTCGGGAAGGCCCATGTGACGTGGAAGGGGCAGGGAGCCAGAGCCCTTTTCTACAGGCAGCTTCTGGAGTATAAGAAGAGTAAGTATTTCTTGTTTGACACCAGCACATTCATGGCGCTTGTGGCCGGAATCGGGATCGCTTATCTGTACGTCAGGGAATCCGGCTCAGGCTTTTTCGAGACCTTCGGTGCATTCGTGATTCCGGTGGTGTCCGGGTACCTGATCTTCGTCTTCACTGCCCTGAACGGAAAATGGGCCAAGGAGCTGAAGTCGCCCTATACCTACCTGATTCCCGACTCGGCTTTCCGCAAGCTGATGAACGCAACGGCCATGCAGCACGTGCAGAGTCTGGTGAACGCCTGCCTGATCACGATTCCGGGGGGCGTGGCCATGGGGATGTCCCCGGCGGCCATTCTGCTGTGCATTGTATTCTATGTGGTTTTGTCAGCCAACAAGCTGTATGCGCTGGCGGTGGCGGAGGCAGCGGTGGGCTCTGTGCTGGGAACAGTGGGCAAGCAGCTCCTCCAGATGCTGATTCAGGGAATCGCCATAGCCATGGCAGGAATGGGCGGTGCCATCGGCATGGCGGTGGGAGGCACCCTGCAGGGCTATTTGCTCATGGATGTGTTTCTGAGTCTGTTCACCATTATCTTCATGGTGATCGCCACACTTAATTTTTACAAGATGGAGACGGCGTAGAGGCTTTACTTCTCCCCCTCCGTCCTGAGCTCCTGATTCAGATAATTCACATATTTGATGACCGCATTCCGAGATGTGTGGTCGAAGGAGAGAAGGATGTTCACCATGTCCTGAATGGTATAGTCAGTGGTGACGTATTCTCTGAGGATATCCGGCGGATAACGGTAGTTGGTGCGGCCCAGCAGGAAGTCCGTGGTGACTCCGTAGAAATCGGCCAGCCGGCACAGGGTAGAAGGATCCGGGGAGTGCACCCCGTTCTCGTAATTGGAGATGGTGCCGCCCGACATGTTCAGGAGGTTCGCCAGCTTCTTCTGGGTCAGTTTCTTTTCTTCCCGCAGGCTGGCCAGCCTTGCGCCCAGTTCCGTCATGTTGTGAGCCTCCTTCCTTTTTGCGGTTCCCGTTTGCCAGGTTTGTCGCTTTGTTTTCTGCTGCATGTCATACCTTTCAAGCTTTTCGGAGCGTCAGACCTTTCGGCCTGAAGCTGTTTTGCCGGATCAGATATGTTTAGGTTTGTTAAATCTATTTTAAGCAAATTTACAAATTGGGAAATAGGGTTTTAGGATACCAATTATTTTGACAGTATGTTTTAGAAATGCTAAGTTTATTCGCCTGCGTTGACTTTTGATATCCGCAATGATAAGATGGAAGAAAACGAAGCGGCAGAATAGATGTCGGGGAAACGAGGAGAGAGCATGATAAATAAGCTGACAGCAAAGATCCGGAAGACGAATGCCCCCATCGTGGTAGGTCTGGATCCTATGATGAAGTACGTGCCCGGCCATATCAGCCGGGCCGCTTTTGCGGAATACGGCGAGACTCTGGAGGGAGCGGCGCAGGCCATATGGCAGTACAACAAGGGAATCGTGGATGCCATATATGATCTGGTGCCGGCAGTGAAGCCGCAGATCGCCATGTATGAGCAGTTCGGCATCCCCGGGCTTCGGACGTTCAAGAGGACGGTGGACTACTGTAAGGAAAAAGGGCTCGTGGTCATCGGGGACGTGAAGAGAGGAGACATCGGCTCCACCTCCGAGGCCTATGCGGTGGGGCATCTGGGAAAGGTGCAGGTTGGGAGCAAGTTCTATTACGGATTTGATGAGGATTTTGTCACGGTGAACCCTTATCTCGGCTCGGACGGGGTGAAGCCCTTCCTGAAGGTATGCGCACAGGAGCAGAAAGGGATATTCGTGCTGGTGAAGACCTCCAACCCCAGCAGCGGGGAGCTGCAGGACAGGCTGGTGAGAGCGGCGGCCCGGGCAGGGAAGGACGGCAGTGAGGATCCGGCGGGCTCTGCGGACAAGCCCCTTTATGAGATCGTGGGAGAGCAGGTGGCGGCATGGGGAGAGGAGTGCATGCCGGAGGAAGGCTCCTACAGCTATGTGGGGGCGGTGGTAGGCGCCACTTATCCGGAACAAGGGCGTATACTGCGGAAAATCATGCCAAAGGCCTTTATTCTGGTGCCGGGCTACGGTGCGCAGGGAGGCAAGGGAGCGGATCTGGTGCATTTCTTCAACGAAGACGGTCTGGGGGCTATCGTGAATTCCTCCAGAGGCATCATTGCGGCATATCAGCAGGAGCAGTATGCCCGTTTCGGGGAGGAAGGCTATGGAGAGGCGGCGAGAGAGGCTGTCATCGCCATGAGAGAGGATATCGCTGCGGCGCTGGCGGCCAGATGAAGCCGGCCCCCAATAAGAATATGGGAATAACTGGAGTGCCGGGCAGAACGGGGCGCAGGGAACGGTAAGGCGCCGGCGGCCGTTGCCGCCGGCTTCAGGGCAGTAAGGGACATGAGTCTGGCGGAGGAGCTGAAGAAATGGAAGCAGGGGCGATAAATATCCCGGCGGGAATGCTCCAGACCATATATGGGATAGCCAATGAGTCGAAACGGGAGAAGCATTTTCTGTATGATTCCAAGGCGGTGGAGCTGGCGGAGCGTCTGGATGCGGCTTTTTTCGGAGTGGACGGGAGCCCGACGGACAATGGTCTGAATGACACAGAAGAGGATTATCCGAAAGGCGCAGGAGAGGATTTCCCGGGGGACGGGAAGGAGGCACTGGCCGAGGCCAGGACGGCCGTTCTGGGAAGGGGAGCTCTGGCCCGGGCCATTCTTCTGGACAAGATGGTATCCGGCTATATAAAAAGGCATCCGGATGCAAGGGTGGTGAATCTGGGGTGCGGGATGGACACCCGGTTCTACCGTGTGGACAACAAAAGCCTGCGGTGGTACGATGTGGATCTGCCAAGGATCATAGAGGCAAGGAAATGGCTGCTGCCGGAGGAGGAGAGGCACTTCATGATCGGGAGCAGCGCACTTGACGAGGACTGGGCAGAGGCAGTGAAGGGGGAGGGCCCGGTGCTGATTCTGGCAGAGCGTCTGACCATGTATTTGGACAGGCAGAAGCTCCAGAGGATATTCAAGACCATCCGTGTTCATTTCAGTCAGGCGGAGCTTTATCTGGAGATAGCGTCGCCCTATACCGTGAAGAATACCTATGAGAATGTGGACGGAAGCAGCAGGCAGAAGTATACATGGGGCGCAAGGAACGGCAGGGAGCTGGCGGCCCTCACCACCGGTTTCAGGGCAGTAAAGGACGTGAGCCTGATGGAGGGACTGAAGAAGATGTATCCCTCTTATTATGTACTGCGGTTCTTTCCGCCCATGAGGAGACTTTCCAACAAGATCTCGGTGCTGCGCAGGGAGAGCACATGAGATATGGGAGAAGTAGGGAAGTATGTCTTTTGAGGGGGGAAGGCGGCTCCGGGGGGCGGTTTCGGCAGGAGAGGGCAGAGAAGGCGGCTTTGAGAGACGGTTCTGACGGAGGATATGCGGGAAGGCGGCTTTGGGAGCTGCTTTCGGCAGGGGAGTGCGCAGGCAGACGAAAACCGGGAGAGCTGGGAAGGGAACAGAGCAGATGTTGATAGTGCAACTTGTGATTTTGGCGGTGATGCTTCTGGCAGTGCCGTTTCTGGCGGGCGGCGTTTTTGTTGACATGCGCAGGTCCTGTTCCGGGCTGCTGTCCAGATGGGTAAGCGGGCAGATGCTGCTGTGGGCAGGATTTGAGCTGATCAGTGTGCCTATGATTCTGGCAGAAAGGCAGTTTCCGGAGGTAGTGAGGCTGTTTCTTGCATATACGGCATTTGTCATAGTGCTGGCACTGGTGCTGGAGACGGTGAGACGAAAGAGGGCCCCTATGCTGCAGAGTGCTTCTGCGCCGTGCAGAGCTGCGGCGGGTGAGCATGGAAAGAAGACTGCTGTGACCATGGCCCTCTGGTGCCTGGCTGCATGTCTGCTGCTTGTGCAGCTTGTCCTGGCATGTCTGCTGGCTTATGAGGAGGGTGATGATGCGTTTTATGTAGGCATAACCACAGCCACTACAGAATCGGAGACGATGTACCGCACACTGCCTTATACGGGGATGGGTACGAGTATGGACATGCGCCATGCGCTGGCTCCCTTTCCCATATGGGTTTCCTTTCTCGCCCGGGTTTCGGGGATGCATGGGGTGACGGTGGCACAGATCGTGCTGCCGGTGGTTCTGATTACAATGTGCTATGGCATCTATTATATAATAGGCACACACCTTTTTAAGAGAGGATCCAAAAAGCTGCCGCTTTTCATGCTGCTGCTGGAATGTCTGGTGCTGTTCGGCGGGTATTCCCTCTACAGCGCAGAGAATTTCCTGCTGGTTCGGACGGCGCAGGGAAAGGCCGTCCTAGCGAACATCGTGCTGCCGTTTCTGTTCCTGCAGCTCTATCTGCTGCTTGAAAAGCTTCAGAACGGGAAGCCTGCGGGTGTCAGGTACTGGCTGACGGTGGCCTGCGTCATGGTGACGGGGTGCCTGTGTAGCACGCAGGGAACCCAACTGACGGGTATGCTTCTGGGCATCATAGGGTGCTGTGCCGTGGCCGTCTACCGCAGGTGGAAGCTGCTGCTTCCCATGGCCGGCTGCTGTATTGTTCCCGGCGTGCTGCTGCTTCTGTATATGCGGCTGGGCTGACAGGAGGATCATGGGCCTTCTTGTGCATTGGCCCGCCGGCAGTTTCTGTATATGCGGCAGGGCCGACAGGAGGGCACAGGGAGAGGGAGCGGTCAACGGGAACAGCATGAGGAAATGATATGGGAAATTATGCGTTTGAAACAATTCAAAAATATATGGGGACGGGGCTCACTGTCATTTGGTTCCTGCTTGCGCTTCTGTACTTGTTCTTCAATGAAAAGAGGAAGCCGAGAAGAATCCTTTTTGTGTATGCTCCTGTTGTCACTCTGCTGCTTTTTTTCAATCCCTTCTTTTCGGGCCTGCTGTGCGCCGTGATGGGGGATGCCGTCTATTTCCGCACCTGCTGGATTCTTCCGGTGATTCTGGAGATAGCTTACTGTGTGGCGGAGATAGCGGGCAGGCTGAAGGGGAAGAGAGCGTATTGCTTTGCGGCGGCAGCCTTTCTGACGGTAATGGTCTCCGGAAGGCTGGTGTATGTGAATCCGCTCTACAGCGTTGCGGAAAACATTTATCATGTGCCGGACAGTGTGGTGCACATCTGCGATGCCATCCGGGTTCCCGGGCGGGAGGTTATGGCGGCATTCCCCAGAGAGCTGCTGCTGTATGTGCGCCAGTATTCTCCGTTCGTCTGCATGCCCTACGGACGGGACGAATATATGGGTGCGCCGGATGCGTTCTACGAGGCCATGGTGGAGGAGGATGCGGTGGATCTTGAGCTGGTGGTGCCCATGGCCCGGGAGGCTTACTGTCATTACATCGTTCTGGCAGAGGACAGGGAGATCAGAGGAAGGGCAGAGGACTATGGCTGGAGCGTATTTTTGAGGACAGACGGCTATATCGTCTATAGGGACAACCAGGCTGAGCTGGTGGTACCTTGAGCTTTGAGGGGCAGCCGGAAAATCCTTTCGCCATAGACTGAAAACGTAGTGAAAAAGCAGGGGAAGGCTCTGAAGAGGGATTGAAAACCTGCCGGGGAATCTGCTGAAAAGGCGGTCTGGAGCAGAGGCCTGAAAATTTATTCCCGCAGGCAATGAGCCAAGTCAGCAAAGCTGACTTTGTGCCGTTGCTTGCACGAGCATAAAGCCAATTCATAATTGGCTTTGCGAATGCCGCAATGGTCAAATACCCCGCAGCTTGCTGCGCATTAAGCTTGATACCCCGTCAGCTTGCTGCGGGATATTTGATTATGGCAAATAAGGGCAATAAGAGCAAATAAGAGCAGTCTGAAAAAGGGTCTGAAAAAGTGAACAAAAGTGAAATTTCCTCTTGCCAAACGAGAGGAAGTGTGGTATCATAGCATACGTTGAGATCGTGTTGTAAGCGATGTGAGGCTCCATGGTCAAGCGGTTAAGACATCGCCCTTTCACGGCGGTAACACGGG
>CANOFQ010000050.1 GCA_947565325.1 uncultured bacterium | reverse complement strand
TCATAAACAAGCTATGATAGCTGGATTATTTCTAAATTATAATGACATTTAGAATGGCAAGAAAATTTTACTTAAATTTTTTACTTGAAATTCAGTTTTCAAAAGGAATTGTCTGATGTATAATAGAAACATTGAACTAAAGGTTCAATCGAACTAAGGGTTCACCAAAGGGTCTGAATCCGTGGTTGTCGGTAGATCAGGTATTTACCAGATTGTGTGTTAACCAGATCATGTGTTCAGCCACACAAAATGTTTTCAGAAACAATGGATCTTTTCAGAAAATCTTCTCAGAACCGATAAGTGTTTTCAGAATCGCAAGATTTGCAGAAAGGAATCTTCATGAAATATTTAAAAAAATGGATGTGGATCACAATACCAGTACTCTGTATCGCCTTAAGCGGCTGCAGCCTGCCCGGCCTGCCTTCGGACGGCACCTCTGCGCCCTCCGGTCAAACTGTTTCTCCCTCCGGCGGCTCGGAAGAAAGGGGGGGCTCTTCTGAAGGCCCCAGCCAGTCCGATACCTCTGAAGGCTCTCCTGCGGCGCCAGACGGTTCCCAGACCTCTCCCGGCGGGCCCGGTTCCTCGGAGGCTTCGTCCTCTCTGCCCGACACGCCCCCTTCCGGCAAGACCGCAGTTCTTTATGTGGGCACCCGCTCTGCGGGATTCACCGAATACACCTTGGACTACGATGGGGATCTGACCCCGGAAGTACTGATACAAGGCATAGCTGACCTGACTGGCTGGGATCTCACTCTGGCAGAAACCGTGACCAGCGGCAGAGGCGGGATGAGCGTGTGTCTGGCCAATGAATCCTCCCTCTACATGGGTCCTCCTGATCCCCAGAAAGACGAGTTTCACGTCTTTGACGGCCTTCAGCTGGCGGAGATGATTCTGGACAGTATTCAGAAAACCCTGCAGATGGGCTTCACGGGTGAGGGCGGCGACCCTGACGCACTGGATATCTATTTTTACATGGAGGGGGAAAAGCCTCTGGAGCTGCCTGACCTAGGCCTCAGCTGGCCTCTGGATCAGCCCTATCAGTGGAAAGCCAGTCAGTCTGGTACGCCGTAGCAGTACTTGACTTCCTAAACAAAAGAAGAACGCATTTCGGCATCTTCTTGGCATCTTCTTAGCAAGAAATCAAGAAATGAGGGAATGTAGGATAGCAATACTATAAAAATGAATCAGGAGGAAATCATCATGCTGGACATCTTATTTGTGACAGACTTCGTATGCCCCTACTGTCTGGTAGCCAAGGTGGCTCTGGAGGAGGCTCTGAAGGAGACCGGCATAGAGGCCGAAATCCGGGTACAGCCTCTGGAGCTGACCCAGGAGCCAAAGGAAAGGGTGGACACCTATCACGACGAGGAGCGCAAAAAGCGCTATCAGGTTCTGGTGGAGCCCGCCGCCGCACTGGGGCTGGACATGAAGCTGCCCCCTGCGGTCTGCCCCCGCCCCTATACCAGACTGGCCTTTGAGGGTCTGTTCTTCGCCGAGAGAAAGGGTGCGGAGAGCACCTACGCCGACTTGGTGTACCGGGCCTATTTCGAGAAGGAGCAGGATATAGGAGATCTGGATGTGCTCTGCCAGATTGCCCAGAAAGCCGGGCTGGATGCCGAAGCGTTCCGAAAGGCCCTCACCGACGGAACCTACACCCAGCAGGTGAGGCAGGCGGTGGATTATTCCCGAAATGAATTGAAGGTATCCGGAATCCCTTGTGTCTACCTGAACGGAGAGCGCATCACCATAGAAAAATACACGAAGGAAGAAATGATCCAGATCCTGCAGGAAGGGCAGGCTTCCGCCGGAAAAGGCATGTGCTGCGGAATCGACGGCTGCGGCTGAGTCGGTGCCATAGTGGTTCCAGCTGCCGCATCAGCCGGCGTCCTCTGCCGCCGATGCGGTAACTGCTGCCGCATCCACCACCTCCGGACCCTCCGGCGCCGTACCGTTCTCCGCCACCTCCCTCGGGTCGTCGTACTCCTTTTCTTCCTCGTCTCCCCAGAGACTCTTGTACTTCTCCTTCTTCTGGCTCTGTACCAGCGCCCCGATGTTCTTCGCCGTCTGATACATCTCGAAGCTGTACTCCATCAGCTTCTTCTCATCCGCCGCAGGCACGATGCCGCCCCGCATGATCCGCCTTGCCACCTCTATGAGCTTGCACATATCCGCCGCCTGCTCCGCTGCCGCATCCGCCTGCTGCTCCCCCACGGCGGCATTCCAATAAGCGCAGTACTGCTCCGTCAGCTGGCTCAGATACTCCTGATATTCCGTCTGCTTCTCATCCAGCTTCTCCAGCGTCAGCTCCAGAGTGGCCACCTCCGAGGCACACTTTTTCTGATCCTCCCCGGATGTCCTATCCGACAAGACACCCATCCTTGACCGTGCCTCCTTAAGCTGCTTGGACAGGGCCCTCTTCTCCTTTTGATACGCCTGCACCTGATCCCGATAGAGCTGCTGCGCCTCTCCGATTTTCATACATATCCCGCCTTTCTTTCAGTCCGGCATGCACACACCAATGTTCCAAACACAATTCTAATCATATTCCATCATAGTGTGTCCACATACGAATAATCTTTATTATTCCCTTATATTGAATCCCTCCAATAGAAAAGGGCTCTTCAAAAACCTGATACACAATTCGATGCTGAATATTAATTCGCCTTGAATAAGCTCCCTCCAAATTTCCTACAAGCTTTTCATATCTGGGCGGATTCTGATAAGGGTTCTCCCTTATAATGTCCAAAAGTCCGTGGGCTTTTTGGGCTACATTTGCCTTCTTTAGAACATCTAGATCCTTCACGGCCTGCTTGGTATAAACCATCCTATACATTTACCATTCCACCATATCTTCTGGAACACATTCCTCAATAGGTGTTTCCATTCCTCTGATGATGGATTCCGTCATTCCATGGATAGAGTTCAGAAACAACGTCTCTTGTATTGCATTCCAGTCATCTTCAGACAGTAAAACCGCATTACCCTTTCTTCCCACAATCAACGCAGGCTCATTATAACGGTTTACACTTTCCACTAGACGATACAGATCCTTTCTTGCATTCGTTATATTTATAGTTGACATAGTAAAATCTCCTCTCCGGCAGTCTCTTGTTTTGCTGGTATCTATTTTTAACAGCTCGTTTCTTATCGTATCTATTCTGCCGCCAACCTTTTTCTTTTGCCAAGCTTTCTCTTTTTATCATTCATCTTTCGTATAAGCTTCCTCACCTCTTTCTACATTTCATTTCCTCTATCCTTCTCTATATCTTTTTCGTTTTTCCAATGTATCTCGTGTTTTTATCCCTTGAAAATCTTTTGTATAAACTCGTTCATTCTTATGATGTATGTTTCCATTTTTTCATCTTTTGCATCCTACCACCCTGCAATACGTATATTGCATTGTTCATACTATAATTTTTTCCATAGAATGACGAGATTTTATATGTCTCGTTTATTATAACGTACATCAACACGTACGTCAACCTGAAATTAATCTATTATACGCTTCTGTCTATTTCATTTCTTCCACTTGATGTTCTCCTTTCGTATTTTATACTGCACATCAATGAAATTTGCAGTAACCTACCACAAAGTCACTGTCAACACAGTGGCCTTAAGACCGCAAGCCATATACGCTATCCTTAGGTGAATTCGTAAACTCCGGTGATCTTGAGTATAGTTTTGCACATATTTGCCCATTTTACCGCAAAAACGGCACCGGCGGAACCATTCCAATCGAAACAGTTCCGCCAGTGCCGTATCCATATTTTCTCCTCACGCCCCGGCTCCCATCTGGAGGCGGAACACCGCCTCCTGCCGTCCGTCAGGCTCCCAGACCAGCCGTTCCGCCAGAGCGCATATCCGGGCGGCAGCTCCCCTGCCCACAGCGCTGCGCTGGCAGGCAGTCATGGCCCGGCAGGCCTCCTGGTCCTCCAGCAGAGCGAAAATCCCCTCCACGCCCTTTTCCGTGACCTCGCAGGGCATACTCATATTCCGATCCCGGAAATATGCCGTATTAAAGGTCTCGCAGCCCGGAATGGGCGGCATATGCACCAGCGGAACGCCGCACACGGCGGCCTCCGTGGAGGACAGACCTCCCGGCTTGGTGACATAGAGGTCGCAGGCCCTCAGATAATCCGCCATACAGTCCGTATGGCCCACCACGACAACCTGCCTCCCATATCTTCTTTTCAGTCTGTCGTACAGCTCTCGGTTACTTCCGCAGACCACGATTACCCTTATGGGCGCAGCCGCTCCCTCCCCCTCCGCTTCTCCGGCCTCGGTCCTGCTCTTCCCTGCCCTGCTTCCACGGGCCAGCAGGAGCCTCACAAGCTCCTCGATCCTTCCGGCTCCCATACTGCCGCCGGAAATCAGGACATATTTCTGCTGCCTTTCCTCAGCACGGCCAAAACAAGCCTCTCTGCGAACCTCCTCAAAGCTCCTGTCCACGGGAATCCCCAGCGGATACAGCCTTTCCACAGAAATCCCTCTTGCCGCATACTCCTCCCTCAGATCGGCCGCAGGGATCACGTAGGCATCGCAGTCCGTCTCCTCCGTAAAGGGAATGCAGCAATAGTCCGTGGCAATGAACATGGTTCTGGGGAGCTTCACACCCCGTCGCTTCATATTAGTCAGTATCTCCGCCGGAAACAGATGAGGCATGATCACAATATCGAAATGATTCTCCTCCAGATATTCCTGCATGGCGGAAATCATCCCGCCGTTTGCATAATACACCGGAGACCGGAAATGCAGCTTACGGTACAGCTCTCCTGCACCATAAATGGCCCCGAAGACTCTGGGCACCCTCTGGGCCGTCCTCACATAAAGGCTGTCAATCCGCCCTGCAAGCCCCTCGCTGTGTAATGTATAAGGATTCAGCATCACCGCACGGTGTCCCCTTGCGGTGAGCTCTGCCTGAATGGCCCTTCCGGCGGAATTATGGCCGCCTCCGGTACCGCAGGACAGTATCAGTGCATCCATAACAACCCCACCCCCATTTTCTCCTTCGTCTCCCTGCTGGAGAACAGCTTTGTACAGACCGTAAGCGTGATGATCATGAATCCCGCACTGATATATGCGCCGCCCTGAATGCATAAAACGCAGACCAGCGCACACAGATAGGCCGCCAGCGTGCGGTGATAATGGGGCGTGATCCGCAGCACCACCGAAAAAAAGAGAAAGAACGCCGCCAGTGCGGCAACCGGCTGCCACATGGGCAGCAGTCCCAGCAGGCAGCCGAAGGTGACGGCGATGCCCTTCCCTCCCCTGAAGCCGTAAAACAAGGGAAAACCATGCCCGATCACCGGAGCTGCGATCACCAGACCGCTCAGCAGAGCATGGGTCTCTTCCGGCGCCCCATCATGCATGAATAGGAATACCGGCACGAATCCCTTCAGCAGATCCCCTGCCAGCGTCAGGAGCCCGCACCAGAACCCGCCCTGCATGAACGCATTGGCTGTCCCGGGGTTCTGGTCCCTGCTGTTCTCGATCATCCCCTCCTTATGGAATACCTTGGAAAACACCTGCGCAAAAAGCACGCTCCCCGACAGATATCCCAGAATCATGTACATCGCTTTCCCCGCCATAAAAAACACCTCTTCTCCGGGGCATACCTCCCTGGTCCCTCTTATCCAGTACTCCGTGCCTGAAATTCCTATGCATATTTTCGAGGATATTTTTTGCTAGTATGCCCTATGTATGATTTTATAGCAGGATTTTATCATGGAAAAATAAACTGAAACGAAACTTCGTGAATTCCAGAAACAAAAAATCCGTTCCTTAAATCTCAGAGGGGCAGTTCTACCGTGAATTCCGTGACGCCGTTCCCGCTCCGCACCAGAACCCGGCCCCCGTGCAGCTGCGCCACCCGCTTCACGATAGCCAGCCCCACCCCGTTTCCCTCGCTGCTGTGGGATTCGTCCGCCTGATAGAATTTATTGAATATCTTCTCCGTTGCCTCCTTGGGAATCTCCGGCCCGGAATTGACCACGGACACGGAAAGCAGTTTCTCCGTCTCCGCCATACGGACTTCGATGACGGCTCTCCTTTCAGAGAACTTGATGCCGTTGTCCAGCAGGTTGATCCATACCTGCTTGAGCAGCTCCTCGTTTCCCCGGATATCATGTTCCCCGAAATCCAGGTTCCATTCCAGCTCCTTTGGGGCCCATTTGTGCTCCAGCAGCAAAATGCAGGAACGGATCTGCTCTGAGAGGTTGAACCGGGACACATTGGTGAGAATGGACTGATTCTCGATCCGCGTCAGGTTCAGGACATTGGTTGCCATGTAGGAAAGGCGCAGAGATTCCGTCTCTATGATGTTCAGATACTCCTCCTGCTGCTCAGGGGTCAGGTCCCCCCGCTTCAGCACCTTGGCGAAGCCGGCCACGGAGACAATGGGAGTCTTGAACTCATGGGAGAAATTATTGATGAAATCATTCCGGAGCATTTCCGTGTTGCCCAGCTCCTCCGCCATCTTGTTGAAGCTGTCGGTAAGCTCCGCAAAAGCCGGATGGCTGGTGAGCAGCCTGCCGAATTTCAGACGGGCATGAAAGTCCCCCGATGCCAGCCGGTTCATCTGGTTGATCAGGTTCGCCACGGGCCTCAAGGGAATCGTGGTGGCCGTGATCACCACCACGAAGCCTATGAAGGTGTCCACGGCCGCAAGCAGGAGGATCATCCGGCCCGTGTTCAGGTTCTCGATCCATTCCACGGTGATGACCTTGGTCTGCACCAGCACCAGAAGGCCTGCCAGCGCCACCAGCACTGTTGCGAACTGAATGACGAACAGTATGATGAACACCAGAAGTCCCAGAGAAAGATAATGCTTGTTCCTCTTGTCCGTCCCTGCCCGTGTCTGGCCTTTTCCCTGATTCTGTCCGCCCTGTCGGCTCCGGCCCTTCATCCGCTCTTCTCCGCCCTCCGGCGCCTGCCTGCTTTTATGATTTTCTCTGCCTTGCTGGCTCCGGCCCTTCATCCGCTCTTCTCCGCCCTCCGGCGCCTGCCTGCTTTTATGATTTTCTCTGCCTTGCTGGCTCCGGCCCTTCATCCACTCTTCTCCGCCCTCCGGCGCCTGCCTGCTTTTATGATTTCCTCTGTTCTGCTGTCCTCTCATATCCATATGCCCGCTTGTCACCCACGGTGCCGCAACAAAAACCTGCTCTTCCCCTCCGACTCTCTGCGCCCGATGTTCGGAAAGCCTGCACCAAAAACCTACCCTATGTATTCCGTACCGCCTTATAGCCCAGCCCCCGCACGGACTGGATCTCAAATTCCTCCCAGCCCTCAAACCGCTTCCGCAGGCGGCCGATATGAACCGTCACCGTCTCCCATCCCGTCTCGCTGTCCGCACCCCATATTTCATCCATGAGCTGAATGCGGGTAAAAATTTTCCCCGGATAGGACAGCAGCTTATACAGCAGCAGGAATTCCTTCTGGGGCAGCTCCTGCACCTCCCCGCCCCTTGAGACGGTCAATGCGTCATAGTCGAGAACCACGTCCCCCACCACGATCCTGCGCTCGCTGGCGATCCGGGCCCGGCGCAGAAGCGCTTTGATGCGCAGCAGCAGCTCCTCCTGATCGATGGGCTTGGTCATATAGTCGTCCGTCCCCACCAGAAAGCCCTTGTGCTTGTCCTCCGGCAGCTGCCTTGCGGAAACCATCAGAATGGGCAGGCTTTCGTCCGTGCTCCTGACAGCCTTGGTGAATTCATAGCCGGACAGCTTGGGCATCATGATGTCCAGAACCACCAGATCTATGTGTTCCCGGTCCAGCGCCTCCAGCGCCTCCTCCCCGTTGGAGGCAGCGGTCACGGTATAATTCTCCGCCTCCAGCACTGTCCGCAGCAGAAGCCTTGTATTTTTATCGTCATCCACCACCAGAATGTGGAACATCTTTATCACCCCGTCATAATAATTGCAGCTGCGTGGTCCAGTTCAGCTCCTGAATCAGCTCGTCACACTGGCGGAGCTCCTTTGACAGAAGATCCACCTTCTTCTGGATCTCCGACACCGGAACCGTGCTTTTGATCCTGATCTCGGAATGGGTCATGCGGCTCACCCTGCTGCTTGCGCTGTCAAGGAAATTCCTCAGGATCTGAATCCTGCTCTTAAGGCAGTCCCTATGGGCGAGAAGATCAGTCAGAGTCTTCCCCTCATGAACGGTCCTGCTGTTGGTCAGGTTGATGCAGGCTATCAGCTCCTCCAGCCTTTCCACCGTCCGATCCAGCTCCTCCATCAGATCCTCCGGCGATTCCGAGGGCTCCTCCCCCTCCTGCACCTTGGAATTGTTGTTCAGCCTAGTCCCGATCTCCGACAGCCGCCTCTGCAGATCTGCCCTTTCTGATAACGCCGTTGCCAGCTTCATCTCATATCCCTCCTTGTTCCCTTACCATTCTTTTTCCCCGTTCCCTCCCTCGTCCTGCAGCTGATGCGATGGTAGTAACCATAAACTGTTTCCCTGCACATGTTTCCATGCGGGACCTGATTTGTCACATGGGGAATTGAACCCCGGGGCTGTCCGGGCCCCTGCCAAGTTCGGCACATTCTCTGCCGACGGAGATGCATCCACTCTGCAGGACTACCTGCTTTTTACAGCATGTCATCTTAATATCAGCTTTCTGCGCACATACAAGCCTTCTGCTGCCGCAGCCTGACAGTTTGAGTTTATCACGTTCAGGTCCCGATGTCCACTCTCAACTGCCCAAAGCCAATCGGTTCCGCACATCCAACCGAAGGTTGGAAATAAATTGCCTTCATCAAACTAATGTGTCATTGTTTTCGAAGCCGCTTATCGGTAAAATATACTTACCGGTAAAAAATAATCGTAGCTGCGAACACAGAAAATAGGAGGTACACTAATATGTCAGCAATTAGAATCAATGAGCAGATCGCCTTTCTCAGAAAACAGAAAGGACTTACCCAGGAAGCCCTTGCAAATGCGCTGGGCGTAACCAATCAGTCCGTCTCCAAATGGGAGTCTGCGCAGTGCTGCCCGGATATTCAGCTCCTGCCCGCTCTTGCAGAGCTGTTTGAGGTTACGGTTGATGAGCTGATGGGCTACAAGGCAGCAGAGGGATTAGGAGATATCTGCCTGAAAGTGAAAAACTATTTTTCCGCACTGCCTGAGAAGAAAGCCTTCGAGAGCGCATACCGTATCGCAGCTTTATTGCACGAAGCGGCATCATCGGACGGGTACAAGAAAACCCTCCCCTGGGAGGAAAAAGACTACTCTGCCGATCAGGTTTCCTCTTGGGGCTTATCTGTCTGCTCCGAGCCGGAAGGCTGTACCGGCAGAAAGAATAACAGCATTTTCTTTTCTCTGGGGGAGGGATATGTCGCTCCCAACGGAGCGCAGCTACGCGAACTCATGCTTACGCTTCAGCAGTTTTCAGATCTGAACACGCTGCGGGTGCTGTACTCCCTGTACGGACTGACGTATTCCGATCCGGATTCCTATGCATCCTCTGACGAAATTGCAGAGGCATCCTATCTTAAGGCCGGGGAAGTCGAAGCTGTGCTGCGGGATCTCCCGCTGACGGTCAGAGAGGAAAACGGAAGATGCAGGTATCGGTTCGACGGGTCATTTTCGCACATCCCGTGCCTGCTGTCTTTCTTCTATAAGCTGTGACCTTTTAAGCCGTGGCCTTTTGAGCTCTGACCTTTTTTATGATAAATAGCTTTGCTCTCCCGATGCCCTTGCATTTTCCGTGCCTGATATTGTATAATGTCATCATTCTAAATACATTTATGGAGGTATCCGGCATGAAGGTACTATTGATCAACGGAAGTCCCCGCAGAAACGGAAACACGGCGGTGGCACTGGGAGAGCTGGAAAAGGTCTTCTCCGCCGAGGGCATTGAGACCGAGACCATCCAGATCGGCAACAGAGACATTCGGGGGTGTATCGCCTGCGGCGGGTGCGCCGCAAAGGGGAAATGTGTGTTTGAGGATGCGGTCAACGAAGCGGCCCCTAAGTTCCAGCAGGCAGACGGGCTTGTTGTGGGCAGTCCCGTATACTACGCCTCTGCCAACGCCACGCTGGTGGCCTTCCTCACAAGACTGTTCTACAGCACCCCTTTCGACAAGACCATGAAGGTAGGGGCCAGCGTGGTGGCCGCAAGGCGGGGCGGGCTCTCCTCCACCTTCGATGAGCTGAATAAGTTCTTCACCATCAGCGGCATGCCCATCGCTTCCAGCCAGTACTGGAACAGCGTCCACGGCCGGGAGCCCGGGCAGGCGGCGCAGGATGAGGAGGGCCTGCAGACCATGCGCACTCTGGCGAAAAACATGACCTTCCTCATGAAGAGCATCGCTCTGGGAAAAGAAGCCTACGGACTGCCTGAAAAGGAAACCCGTCTCTGGACTCATTTCATCAGATAGTTTCCGGCCTGTGCTTCTGACGTGACAGCGCTCAAAAAACATGTCATTGACAAGATATGCCATAGGATATATTATGGGACTTATCATAAGCCGTTCATCGGCATCCGAAGATAGGAGACGGACAAAATGAAAGAGATCAAGATCGGTTTCATCGGGCTGGGCTGCAGAGGCGGCGATCTGCTGTACAACGTAGTCCTGAAACAGGGAGAAACGGTCACTGCCGTATGCGACGTATACGATGACCGGGCCCGGAGCGGCGCCGACAGTGTTCAGGCCGCCGGCCAGCCAAGACCCGCCGTGTACCACGATTATCATGACGTAATTAAAGACGAGAACGTAAACACAATTGTCATTGCCACTGCGTGGGAGAGCCATATAGAGATCGCACTTGCCTCCCTGTATGCCGGCAAGGCGGTGGCCATGGAGGTGGGCGGTGTCTACGAGCTGAAGCACTGCTTCGAGCTGGTGGAAGCCTGCGAAAAGACCGGAACCCCCTTTATGTTTCTGGAGAACTGCTGCTTCGGAAGGCGGGAGCTGATGGCCCTCAACATGGTCCAGAAGGGCCTCTTCGGGGAAGTGGTCCACTGTGCAGGCGGCTACCAGCACGACCTGCGGTACGAGATTTCCCACGGAAAGGAAAACCGGCACTACCGGCTCAGGAATTATCTGAGCAGGAACTGTGAAAACTATCCCACCCACGAGCTGGGCCCTATCGCAAAGGTGCTGGACATCAATCGCGGCAACCGTATGCTGACCCTGTCCTCCACCGCCTCCAAGGCGGCAGGCCTGCGGGATTACGTCCGTGACCACAAAAGTGACGATGAATATCTGAAAAACCGCACCTTCGCTCAGGGAGACGTGGTGACCACCGTCATCAAATGTGCCAGAGGAGAGACCATCACCCTCACGCTGGACACCACCCTGCCAAGATATTACAGTCGCGGCTTTACAGTCCGGGGGACAAAGGGAATGTACGAGGAGGTTACCGACTCCGTCTATCTGGACCGGAAGGAGGACGAGGCCCACGATTTCGACTGGCTGAAGAGCTGTGCCGGGAACGCAAAAGACTATGAGGAGGAATATGACCATCCCATCTGGAAGAAATACATAGAAGAGGGTGTCCGGGGCGGTCACGAGGGCATCGACTGGCTGGAATTCGAGACCTTCTTCCGGTGCCTGCGGGAGGACGCTCCCATGCCGGTGGACGTCTACGACGCCGCCAGCTGGATGGCCGTCACGGCGCTTTCCGAAATGTCCGTCGCCAGAGGGGGCGCAGTGGTGGATGTGCCCGATTTTACCGGCGGAAAATGGCATATGATGTAAGCGGATTCCGTTTTAAGGCCTTGTCGCATTTTACCGCACAGGCAGAACGGGAGGGAACATTCCCTCCCGTTTTTTATCGGAACGTGCTCTGAACTCATCCAGCTCCCTTGAGTCGCAGCCACAGCTATAATAGGCAGCAAGCATTTTCAATGCCATGGATTTCCCGAACCGCCTCGGCCTGCTGACACAGATGAACTTCTGCTCTGTATTCATGTATCTATTCGTATATGCGATCATGCCCGTCTTGTCAACGTAGATTTCAGAGCGAACTGACTCCCAAAAGCCCTTATTTCCCGGATTCAGATATATTCCCATAGAATCTCCCTTCTCTTTTCAGCCTCTCTCCAGATGTGTGCGCCGCCTTCCGCAGACAGTTCCTTCTGCTAATGCTTCTTTTCTGTCATTGCTTCCCTTGCCCTAAGTATATCACATCAGGAGAGCCGCTGCAATAAACGCAGCTGCTTTGTTGTACTACTCATTATTGTACTAATACGCCTATTGAAATCACAGACAAAAAAAGGTTCCAATAAAAAAATCAAGCCATCCCTCCGGAAAGCTGTTATACTCACATTACATCGCGATGAAATGTCAGCTCCTGCGGCCACAGTAAGCATAATGCCGCACAGAGCAATGCCTTCCGTCCCCGGCACCGAGCTCAGCGAGGGGACGGACAAAACAGAGAGGAAACAAAATGAGCTATTCAACCATGGCCCGGGCAATGATCAGCTATGTGGAATGTCATCTGGAGCATTTCAGCCTATCCGAAATGTCCCGGTGCTTCGGCTTTTCGCAGATCCATCTCCGTGCGCTGTTCCTGAGGCATATCGGTATGCCAGTCATGCAGTACCACCGGAACAGGAGGATCCTGTCCTCGGCCTTCGAGATCCTGCACTCTGACAAAAAAATCGTGGATATCGCACTGGAGAGCGGCTTTTCCAGCCATGAGGCATATACCAGAGCATTCCGGAGGCTTCTGGGCATGTCGCCCAGCCAGTTCCGGCGCAGTAGGCCGTCCATGGGCGGAACGCAGCTGGACACGGGCGTGTTCGGGCCGAATCGGCTCGCCACCAAACAGAAAAGGAGCGATGTATCTATGACTGACAACAGCAATGACACCACCATCCTATACGGCATCCGCAGAATCCAGTACGGAGCCTACGAGAGCAGCACCATGTTCCCCATCTGCATCAAGGCAATGTCCGAATATCTGGGGGACGACATTCCCTATTCCCGCATCATGGCGGCAACGGGAGCAGCCTTCCGGCTGGTCTGGAACCGCAGGGAATGGGATCTAAGCAATATCGACATCTACCACACCCTCAGGGAATCCAATGACATCTACCGCTATGGGGCCGAGGCCCTGGGCCGGACGTTTTCGTTTCTGGGGAGAGACGAGGGCACGGAAAAAGAGACCTTTATAGACTATATCAGGGCAAACCTCGCAAAGGGGCGGCCCGTGATCGCCCTGGGGATCATCGGCCCGCCGGAGCCCTGCATCATAGCAGGCTATGACGGGGCCGAGGACGCTGTCATGGGATGGAATTTCTTCCAGCATGATCCTGAATATGCGTCTGCGGTGTCCACCATGGACAACGGCTACTTCCGCACTGCCGCATGGTGGGAGAACACGGACACGCAGGCCCTCATGTGCCTGGGCTCCCAGACCAGCTCCCCCATGAGCGACAGAGAGATCCTACGAATGGCCGCCGCAGTCATGGAGCCCAGAGCAGAAGGCTCCTACGCCAAAGGCCTTCTGGCATACGACGCATGGAAGGAAATGCTTCTGGACGAAAACTGGTTCCGTCAAAGCGGCTGCTTCGACTCTCTGTTTTCTATGCTGCTGGTTCAAAACGATGCCATGGGCTGTCTCATGGACGGAAGGAAATGGGCCGCACAGTATGTTCAGGAGCTGGCCCGGAGCCGCAGATCGGAGGCGTCTGCCCTCCTCCATATGGCAGAGGCCTTCCGCAGAGTCAGCGAGACCGCAGGCCAGATGGCATCCCTGATCGGGGACTGGAACGACACGGAAAGGGCGCTCGGGAATTTCGCCGACCTGAGCGTTCGGGAAAAGCTGGCCGCACTGACTGATGCCGCCAAGAAAGAGGACACCCGGGCCTATGAACAGCTCCTGCGGGTTCTGGAGACGGAAGAAGCCGATTAGCGCATAACGTTAGAAGCGGGCCATGTCCTTATGGCCCGCCATGATAATCCAGACATGCCATTTCATGGAGATCTCCGGATATTCTGTGCTGTCAGCAGGAAGTGTGTCCCTATACACTTCCTGCTGACCTTCTGGATTTACACAAAAATAGCCCGACTTATTTTCACAAAAGCATCAAAAAAACGCAAAGCGCCAAAAACAAAGGCCCAAATCAGCAGAAATCACCTACCTATCGCTGCTACTGTTTACTCTTCCTTAAAAACCCCTTGATTCCCTTCTGCCTCTCTCCCAATGCCATAAAATGCTGGAGACTCACATTGCAATGGCACGGGAATAAGCTACTATCATTGCCTTGCCGGTCAACAGATTTGCACGGTAATTTTCATAATGGACAAGGATATCGTCCACTAAAGAAGCTATGGTCTGCTCGTTCCCAAGGATAGCTTCCATTTGGCCAAGTTCATGCTTACTCTTTTGAATAACATCGGGATCGGCATTATTTGCCATGGTCTCATATTCTGCATCAATTAAGCGCAGTGTATCTTCATCCAGCTTCAGGCGAATGACACGGCTCTCGTAATGCGCCTCATCAGCCATGACCACGATGTTCTTCCGCTGGGACAATGGATCGTGTGACTCCTCAAATTTCTGCATCGTAGTAAAGATGATACCGTTAGCCTGCCTGCCGTCAAGCAGAGATTTCAGACGCTCCCGGCTCTGGGCACGCACTGGCTCCTGCCGCAGAAAGTCCTTACACTTAGCGAACTGCCCGAAAAGCTGACCGTCAAGGTCATTTCGGTCTGTCAGCACCACAATGGTGGGACTGTCCAGTGCCTCCTGCAAGAGATGAGCATAAAAAACCATAGACAGCGATTTCCCACTGCCCTGAGTATGCCAGAACACACGTAAACGGTAGATAGTGCGTACCTCGACTGTGAGGGAAAAATATGTGACAATAGA
>CANOFQ010000049.1 GCA_947565325.1 uncultured bacterium | reverse complement strand
TGTTGAAATATCTCAGGGGGTATCTGCGTATCCGTGTGTCAGGGTTCTCTCCGGAGCGCTTCATGAATCTGTGCAGCAACAAGGGGATTCTGCTCTGGAACATTGTCCGGGAGGGCGATGGATACTGCATGAACATCAATCTGCGGGGCTTCTTTGAACTCCGTCCCATAGTGAGAAAGACCGGGACAAGGGTGGCTGTATTGGAAAGATATGGGCTGCCCTTTTTCGTGCCGAAGCTGGTCAGGCGCAAGGTGTTCGTGGCCGGCCTGGTGCTGACGCTGGTATTCTGGTTCCTCTCCTCCAATTATATCTGGGACATCCAGATCAGCGGGAACAGCCAGATCACAGACGATCTATTCCGGCATTTCCTGAAGGAAAATCAGGTGAACGTTGGGATGCGCAGGGAGGATCTGGACATAGAGGAGCTGGAGCAGGAGATTCGCAGGCAGTTCCCGCAGATCACATGGGCATCAGCGAAGCTGTCGGGAATCCGGCTGCAGATAGACGTGAAGGAGAACGACGCACCGATCCACATAGAAGAGAAGGAGGTCTCAAAGGGAACGGATCTGGTGGCGGAATACGAGGGAAGAATCGTATCGATCATTGTCAGAAGCGGCGTTCCGAAGGTGGCCATCGGGGACGTGGTGGAAAAGGACACGGTACTGGTGGAGGGAAGGATTCCGATCTACAACGAGGACGCCACGGTGCGGGAATACCGGTACGTGGACGCAGATGCGGATATTGTCATGGAGCATGAGACGGATTACAGCGAGGATCTGCCCTTTGACTATGTGATCAAGGAGTACACGGGAAGAGAAAAGAAAGAGTACTATCTGAAGGTGGGGGGGAAGGATGTGAAGCTGCCGGGGGACAGACCCTTTCAGGTGTATGACAGCATCATCCGGGAGAGCAGGCCCGCAGCGCTGGAGAAGCTCGGCATCCCGCTGTTCTGGGGGGACGTGACCCATAGGGAGTATCTGAACGTGGAGCATACCTATACCGTGGAGGAGGCCAAAGCGCTTCTTAATCAAAAATTAAGGGAATTTCTTGTAAGTTTAGATGAAAAAGGGGTACAAATTATCGAAAAAAATGTTAGAATAGATACGAACGAGAATTCGTGGACTCTGCAGGGGGAGTTTCTTGTGCAGGAGCCTGCCGGAATCAGAAGGGATACCGAGAGGGATGCGGCAGGGGAGACGGGAGATGCGGATTCCGGGGAAGAGGATGAAAATGGAAAAAGGGATGTCCAAGAATGATTTTTCGGTAAGGCTGGATCTGTCAGCCGAGCATATGCAGAAGATATTCGGAATGCGGGACGCCTATGTGAGGAAGCTGGAAAGAGACTTTGGAGTCAGCGTGGTAGACCGCAACGGAAGCGTGGTGATCACCGGGGCGGAGGACATGGTGCAAAAGGCAGAGAGCGTGCTGCGGGAGCTTTCCGGGGTGTTGGGCCGGGGAGGCGAGATCGAGGAGCAGAGTGTTGACTATGCCATCGCCATGGGGAAGGAGGAACAGGAAAACGTGCTGTCGCAGATGGATGCGGACTGCATCTGCCATACGGTGAACGGCAAGCCCGTGAAGCCCAAGACACTGGGACAGAAGACATATGTGGATGCCATCAGAAAGAACATGGTGGTATTCGGAATCGGGCCTGCGGGAACGGGCAAGACCTACCTTGCCATGGCCATGGCCATCACGGCCTTCAAAAATGACGAGGTGGGCAGGATCATCTTGACCAGACCTGCCATCGAGGCAGGGGAAAAACTGGGGTTTCTGCCCGGGGATCTGCAGAGCAAGGTGGATCCTTATCTGCGTCCGTTGTATGATGCGCTCTATCAGATCATGGGAGCGGAAAGCTTTCTGAAGAACACGGAGAAGGGGCTGATCGAGGTTGCGCCGCTGGCGTATATGAGGGGCCGTACACTGGACAATGCCTATATCATCCTGGACGAGGCCCAGAATACCACGCCGGCCCAGATGAAGATGTTCCTGACCCGCATCGGCTTCGGCTCAAAGGTGGTGATCACCGGGGATGTGACCCAGAAGGATCTGCCGCCGGATGCCGTGTCCGGGCTTGACGTGGCGGTCAGGGTGCTGAAGAATCTGGAGGGGATCTCCTTCTGCAGTCTCACCAGCAGAGACGTGGTGCGCCATCCTCTGGTACAGCAGATCGTGAAGGCCTACGAGGGCTATGAGGCGAAGGAGAGCGCCAGAAGCAGGGAGCGTGGCAGGAGCAGGGAGCGGACGGCCCAAAGACATGTGAGAAGGTAAGCGGAGGGCCCAAAGGCATGTGAGAAGATGGCGGAGGGCCCAAAGACATGTGAGAAGGTGAGCGGACGGCCCAAAGGCATGTGAGAGGGTGGCGGAGGGCCGTAGGCTGCAGGAAAGAAGAGGAAGACATTACATGACTTTATATATGGAGAATGAGACAGATGCATGCTTTGCCTTTCCGGCGGAGGAGACGGCCAGACTTGTCTGCGAAGCGGCGCTGGAAGCGGAGGGCTGCCCCTACGAGGCGCAGGTGAATCTGGTGCTGACGGACGACTCCGGCATACGGGAGGTGAACCGGGACGCCAGAGGGATCGACAGGGCCACGGACGTACTTTCGTTCCCCAACGTGGATTTTGAGAGGGCGGGGGACTTTGACATGCAGGAGGACAGGGAGGCGGACTATTTCGATCCCGATACGGGAGAGCTGCTGCTGGGCGACATCCTGCTGTCAGTGGACAAGGTCCGGGAGCAGGCGGAGCGCTACGGGCACAGTCAGAGACGGGAGTTCGCTTTCCTGATTGCCCACAGTATGCTGCATCTGTGCGGGTACGACCATATGGAAGAGGAAGAGGCGGAGGAAATGGAGCGCAGACAGGAGGAGATACTGGCCGGTCTGGGCATACTGAGAGACTGATTGAGGGACAGCAGATGAATCGTGCAGAGGTGAGAAGACGACAAGCAGGATTATTTTTTGACATACTGCTGCTGGCCGTGGTGCTGGTGCTGGGACATAGGATCGGTGACAACGGAATCACATACATGACGGTGGCAGCGGCGGCATATGCTCTGTTCTGGACTGCAGTGGGCGGCGGCCTGTCGGACACGCTGGGCAGGCTGCTTCGGAGCAGGCGGAACAAGGGGCAGTACAGGAATATCGCAAAGATGCGCAAGAGCGTCATGATCTTCCAGACGATTCTGGGTCTGGGGGGCAGTCTGCTGCTGTGCCTGCTGGCTGAGAGGATCGGGGAGGGGCTGTTTGGTGTCCGGTACAGTACCTTTATCATCATGGCGCTTTCCCCGGCGGTGTTTTTCCGGACCGTCTCGTCGGTTCTCATGGGATATTTTCAGGGAGAGGGATCGGAGCTGCCCACAGCGGCGGCGGGGCTCCTGCGGACTGTCTTCACATTGGGCTTCGGTCTGCTATTTTCCGGGATACTGGGTGGCTACGGGGAGAGGGCGGGACGGCTTCTGCGGGAGGAGAATTTCTCTGCCATGTACGGGGGGCTGGGGATCGCCCTGGCCGTCTGTCTCGGGGAGGCGCTGATCCTTCTCTTTCTGGCTCTGATATACAAGGCGGGAGGGAACCGGAGAACCGAGGGCAGACAGGAGGGATACGGGACAGAGTCATTTTTTGACTGTGTCAGGTATCTCTGGAACGGAAGATGGCAGCAGGCGGCCGGGGGCCTGCTGGCGTTTCTGCCGCTGGGGCTGGGACTGTTTTTCCACGGGAAGAGGACGGAGGACAGCGCTGCTTTTGCGGCCGGGTACAGCGTGTATGTGGAATATGTGGCAATCTGTGCCGTCTTGGTGTGGCTGGTCTATATTCTGGTGCTGCCGGCGGCGGGGAGGATCTTCGTGTCCCTTCGCAAGAGCGAGCACCGTTTTGCAAGGTCTGCCTTTGAAGGAGGCCTGCATATCTGTCTGGTGAACAGCGTCTTTGCGGCGGTGTTCCTGGCGGTGATGGGGGAAGAGGCAGGAGAGCTGCTGTGTCCGGAGAGCGTGTCTGCGCTTCTTCCCATGCTGCGCAGCGGTTCCTGTGTGATCGTATTCACGGCGTTGTCCTGCTATTTTGCCCGGTTCCTGATGACGGCAGGAAAAAGGTATCCGGTGCTGCTGGCCGTGGGAGCGGCGGATCTGTCGTTTCTGGTCATTTTGTTGACCACGGGGCGTGCGGGTGTCCTTTCGCTGGTATACGGGGGCATCGTGGGCACGTTCGTGCTCTGTATCATGCTGGGCGTCTTCGCCTGCGGACAGCTGCGGAGCAGACCCGACTGGCTGAATGTGGCGGTGGTGCCGGCAGCTGCGGCGGGAGGAACGGGCCTTCTGTGCATGCTTGCGGAAAAACTGCTCTCGCCGCATCTGCCGGCGGCCGTGACTCTGCTGGCGGCCTTTGTGGCAGGAGGCATAATATACTGGGTTGCACTGGCGGCGCTGCGCAATTTCAGGGAGCCGGAGCTGGAGATGATGCCCGGCGGGAGGCTGATCGGCGGGCTGGGGCAGCGGCTGCATATAGATTGATTTTATATGGACATGGAATGAATAAAGGCTGAAAAAATGCTGATACTGGTTCATAACAACAAAATGTGAAGGGCATGGTCTGTTATGAAATTTATCAGAGGTATCAGCTTATTTGTCGTTTATCCCCTTCTGCTGCTGGGAGTAGGCTTTTTTGCAGGTCTGGAGTTCTCGGGCTATCAGTATGGACAGGAGCAGGACAGGGCAGGCGCCCCGCTTCTGCTTGGGCTTCCCGCCGGAATAGGGGAACAGTCCGCCTATCTGGGGGAAGGGGCAGGAAAAGGGGAAGGACAGGCAGCGGAAACGCATACATCAGATGTAGACGGGGAAGGGCGCTGGCCGGCCCCCGGGGATCAGACCGGGGAGGACGGGCCCGAATGGGAGGCCAGGGAGGCAGCGGCTTCCGGGGACACGCTCTGTGTGGATACGGCCTATGTGCTGGAGGAGACAGATATTCTCCATCACACCTCGGT
Organism: uncultured bacterium; assembly: GCA_947565325.1. GTDB lineage: Bacteria > Bacillota > Clostridia > Lachnospirales > Lachnospiraceae > Acetatifactor. Next base: position 10,088 of record CANOFQ010000049.1, on the reverse strand, counting down.
GGAGACGACACAGCGCCTGCCCAGCAAATATGTGGGCATGACCAGAGAGCAGTTCGTGGAGGCCATGGCGATTTATGAGGCGTCCCCGCCCCTTTCCGAGCTGGAGAGGGGGTTCGTGAATCTGGAGGTGCGCTCCTTTGCCAGAGAGCGGGTGGTGGTGCAGATGAACTACAGATACGTCCAGCCCAGCGAGAGCTTTTATCTGGCGGTATATGACAATGAAGTGGTTGTTTACTTGGAAGACAGAAAGACAGTCTATATTGAGACGCAGATAGAGCTGGACTCTCTGCCGGAGCAGCTTCAGCGGGACATCATCCAGATGATGTGGATCGAGAACGAGGAGAAGCTGTATGATTTTCTGGAGAACTATTCCAGCTGAGCCTTTTTGGAACAGGTGCGTATTTGGAATAGGTGCCTTTTTGGAATAGGCATGGGCGGAGGATGTGTCAGAGAAGGCACGCGAATGCAGGATTTTGCAGACGTAGGCAGGAATGGGGCATTTGGCAGAGAGGGAGCTTGTGCTTTGGGATAGGGTTCCACGGACGCAGGCGGGGATAGGCGGGTCATGGCAAAGAGAATGCCTGCGGTGACGGTCGTCAGCAGGTGTCTGAAGGAGTAGCAGTTTGACTCACATTGGGAGAGCAGGATGAGAAACAGAGTAGGGGTCATAGGCGGCGGCGCTGCAGGCATGACGGCGGCGCTGGCCGCAGCAGCAGGGGGCGCACAGGTCACGCTGCTGGAAGGAAATGAGAGGCTCGGGAAAAAGATTCTCTCCACCGGCAACGGAAAATGCAATCTGGGGAATGAGAAGCTGGATCCGGAGGAGTATTATACAGGATCTCCGAAGCTTCTGGAAAAATGTCTGAGGCGTTTTGGCACGGAGGAGACACTGGCCTTCTTTCAGGGCATGGGACTGATGACAGTGAGCAGGAGAGGGTATCTGTATCCTTTGTGCCAGCAGGCGTCGGCGGTGCTGGACGTGCTGCGGTATGGGGTGGCGGCCCGGGGAATAGATGTGGTGACAGAATGTAAGGCGGAGCGTCTGGGGCGTGACAGAGAGACGGGAAAGCTCAGGGTGTCCGGAAGCGGGAAGGTGTTTACCTTCGACAAGGTGATCCTTGCCTGCGGAGGCTGTGCGGCTCCGAAGACCGGCTCCGACGGAAGCGGGTACAGGCTTGCGCAGCAGCTGGGGCACAGTCTGGTTCCTGTGGTTCCGGCGCTGGTGCAGCTGCGGTGCAGGGAGGACTATTTTAAAGCCGTGGCAGGCGTCAGGACGGATGCGCTGCTGACGGTGCTGCATCAGGGCAGGAGGGCGGCAGAGGAGCGGGGAGAGCTGCTGCTGACGGATTACGGTCTCTCGGGCATTCCCGTGTTCCAGCTGAGCAGGGTGGTGAATTACATATTGCTGGAGGATGGCTCCCGGAAGAGCTGCGGGGTCGGAGAAAACAGGGGGGTAGAGATCAGGATCAATCTTTTTCCTGACTACGCAGAAGATGCTTTTTTGAAGCTCATGGAGGATCGAAAGAGAAACCTGCTGCAGGGACAGCGTACGGTGGAGGAATTCTTTGCAGGGATGCTCCACAAAAAACTGATGCTGTTGTTCATCAGACTGGCCGGACTGAAGCCTGGGGAAAGTGCGGCAGGTGCAGATCAGGGGAAGATGGTTCAGGTATACCGGCTCTGCAGGAACTGGTGCGTTCATGCCATAGGCAGCAATTCCTATGACAATGCACAGGTCTGTGCCGGCGGGGTTCCGCTGGAGGAAGTGACGGATGATCTGGAGTCGAAAAAGGTGCCGGGCGTCTATTTCGCCGGGGAGATTCTGGACGTGGACGGCAAGTGCGGAGGATACAACCTGCAGTGGGCATGGTGCAGCGGCCATCTGGCAGGAAGGGCCGCCGCAGGAAAATGGAAGAAGGAAATCCATTAGGAGAGTATGACAGTAGTTCCTTGAAGGGCAGAGGCAATTCAAAAGCGATAAGAACAGAAGTAGGATGCATTACAGAAAACAGGCGGACCCTGAACCGCAAGAGGAAGCAAGCAGACAGTGAAATAGAATTCAGAATAATAGTGAAAGTGAAAGCGGAACAGAAGGGTTCGAGAGAAAGGTGGGAGCTATGCTTCAGCTGAATCAGATCAAGCTGCGGCCGGGACATCCGCAGGAGGCGCTTGCAAAAAAGGCGGCGGACATGCTTCGGGTCTCCGTGGAGGAGATTCAGGAGCTTAGGATCCTGCGCAGATCCATCGACGCCAGAAGAAGGCCGGAAATTTTCTATATCTATTCCATAGAGGTCTCCGTGAAGAACGAGGACAAGATGTTACATAGGTGCAAGGGAAAGGAAGGGCTGGTGTGCAGGGGGGACGAGAGACATTACCGTTTTCCGGGGAAGGATTCCGCCGGCCCGGCTCCTGATTCTGGGGACGCAGCCAGAGGGAAGGAGACTTCCTCTGGCTGCTTTGGCTGCGGGAGGCCGCAGGAGAGCTTGGGTAGCGGCGGTACATCCTGCCGGCCGGACGAAAGAATCGTGATTGTGGGGACGGGCCCTGCGGGTCTGTTCTGCGGCTATTTCCTCGCCCTTCACGGCTATAGGCCCGTTCTGCTGGAGCGGGGAAAATGTGTGGAGGAGCGCCAAAAGGATGCCGAGGCCTTCTGGGAGACGGGCAGGCTGGATCCGGAATCCAATGTGCAGTTCGGGGAGGGCGGTGCGGGAACCTTTTCCGACGGCAAGCTGAACACGCTGGTAAAGGACAAAGAAGGCCGGGGCAGGGCGGTGCTGGAGACCTTCGTGAGGTTCGGGGCAAAGGAGAGCATCCTATATGATGCCAAGCCCCATATGGGCACGGACGTGCTCTGCGGCGTGGTCAGGGGAATGCGGGAGGAGATCATCAGGCTGGGAGGGCAGGTGCGCTTCGGAAGCTGCATGAAGGAGCTCTGCATTGAAAAGGGGCAGGTGAATGCCGTGGTCCTTGAGGGCGGTGAACGGATCTCCTGCTGCCAGCTGGTTCTGGCCATCGGGCACAGCGCAAGGGACACCTTTTCCATGCTGTATGAGAAGGGTGTTCCCATGGAGAGCAAGGCCTTTGCGGTGGGGCTGAGGGTGGAGCATCCTCAGACTATGATGAATGAGAGCCAGTACGGCATGGCGGATCCCGGGGAGCTGGGGGCCGCCCCCTATAAGGTGACGGCGAAGACGAAAAGCGGAAGAGGTGTCTATTCCTTCTGTGTATGTCCCGGCGGATATGTTGTGAACGCCTCCTCCGAGGAGGGACGCCTTGCGGTGAACGGCATGAGCTACAGCGCCCGGGACGGGGAAAACGCCAACAGCGCCATCGTGGTGACGGTGATGCCGGAGGATTTTGGCTCGGATCATCCTCTGGCGGGGATCGCTTTCCAGAGACAGCTGGAGGAGAGGGCTTACAAGCTGGGCGGCGGCAGAATTCCCGTCCAGAGGTACGGGGACTATAGGCGCTGTGTGGAGGGAAACGTCTGCGGCGGGGCTGGGAAGGACTGCGGAGGCAGTGAGAACGGGTGTCCGGAGCCTGAGGTCTGGCCGGAGCCGGATTCGGAAGTGGGCGGCGCTTCGGTGACGCCCCAGTGCAGGGGCGCATATCAGTGGGCGGACGTGAGCAGGATACTTCCTATGGAGTACAACGAGGCCATCGTAGAGGGCATGGAAGCCTTCGGACGGCAGATCAGGGGCTTCGACAGGCCGGATGCATGTCTGTCCGGAGTGGAGAGCCGCACCTCCTCCCCGGTGAGAATACTGAGAGATGACAGCCTGCAGTCACAGGTCAGGGGACTTTATCCCTGCGGAGAGGGCGCAGGCTATGCCGGAGGCATCCTGTCCGCCGCCATGGACGGCATACGGGTGGCGGAAGCCATTGCCCGGAAAGAAAATGAATCCCTATTTGCAGAGCTGTAAAGGGAGCCCAGACAAGTGAGGCAGAATCGGCAAAGCGGCGAGGCCTTGGCCGCAGGCGGCGCATCGGCCCGCTGGGCGGCAGAAAGCGGCGTTAAGCCGGAGAGGAAGGAGTACGGGCCATGAACATGGACGAGAGGATCGCAAGAATCAACGCCTTGTATCACAAGTCCCAGAAGGAAGGGCTGACGGAGGAGGAGAAACAGGAGCAGGCCAGACTGCGGAAGGAATACGTGGCCAGCATCAGAGCGAACCTGAAGGGCCAGCTTGACAATATAACAATCGTTAATCCGGACGGATCAAAGGAGAATCTGGGAGAGAAGTTCGGAGGCAGAGCGAGATGATGCGTAAGACACTGTATGTCACAGATCTGGACGGAACCCTGCTGAGAAACGACAAAACCGTCTCCAAGGAAACGGCGGAGACCTTGAACCGTCTGATAGAGCAGGGGATGCTCATCACCTATGCCACAGCCAGAACCGGCCATAGCGCAGCAAGGCTTCTGGAGGGCATCGACTTTCGGCTTCCTGCCATCCTTCGCAACGGCACGGTGTTTGCCGAGCCCCGGACGGGCAGGGTAGAGGAGGTCATCCTGTTCTCACCGGAAGAGGTACAGGCCATAAGGCGGTACATGGAGGGGCTGGAGCCCTGCGGATTCGTGACCACGTACTTATCCGGCGAAGAGAAGAAGCTCTATCTGGAGGGAAGGGTGAACGAGGGGTTCGGCCATTATCTGCAGGAGCATTCCGGCGACGGACGGCTCTGTGCCGTGGAAGGGCTGGAGGAGCTGTTTCAGGGGGAGGTATGCTATTTTACCTTCATCGGCCAGAAGGAGGAGCTGGATCCGCTCTATGAGCGGGTCAGGGAGAGCGGTGACTTAAGCTGCGTCTATCAGCAGGACATCTACCGCCCGGATTACTGGCTGGAGCTGTGCCCCAGGGAGGCCACCAAGGCCAAGGCCATCCAGAAGCTGAAGGAAAGGTACGGCTGCGGGAGGGTGGTGGTCTTCGGGGATTCCCTGAACGATCTTACCATGTTTCAGGCCGCAGACGAGGCCTATGCGGTGGAGAACGCCATGGATGAGGTGAAGGCCGCCGCTACGGGCCTGATCCCCGGAAACGAGGAGGACGGCGTGGCACGGTGGCTGCGGGAGGAATACGGCAGATTGGCAGGCTCTGCCAAAAGGGAGATCAGAAAGGAGGCGCTGGCCCGCCGGGAGGGCCTCGGGGAGGCGGAGCGGGAACGGGGTCGGCTGCTTTTGACGGAAAAGCTTCTGGGGCACCAGTGGTTCTACGGCTCGGACATGATTCTGGGATTTGCCAGCTATGGCAGCGAGATCGATCTATGGGAGCTGCTGCAGGAGGCCCTGCGCATGGGTAAAAGGGTGTTTCTGCCCAAGGTGACGAAGGAGGGGCCGGCTGCCCGGATGCGTTTCTTCCGAGTCAGGGGGAGAGAGGAGCTGGTCAAGGGCTATAAAGGAATTCCGGAGCCGTCGGAGGGTTCGGAGGAGTATGTGTATTCTGAGGCTGCGGTCCGGCGCACACTGATGCTGATGCCCGGCGTGGCCTTCGACTTGTATAAAAACAGAATCGGATACGGAAAGGGATTCTACGACAGGTTTCTGGCGGATAAGGAGGCGCTGCAGCTGCGCACCATAGCCGTGGGCTACCGCTGCCAGCTGGTGGACCGGATACCGCAGGAGGAAGGGGATGTCAGGCCCTATCAGGTGATCTGCGTGTAGGCGACGGCACGGGGATGATATAGTAGGGTGATATAAGAATTTTTTCGGGAAGCAGTTTTTCGGGAAATTTTTCCCTGCTTGTAAAAACATATGACAATGGCCCTGATAAGAGGTATAATAAAAGAGGATAGAATTATGAAGCGTTGTTTTTATTGGAGACCGGACAGGGTTTATGTCCGGTGGGACTGAATGGCAGAAAGTGAATGAATATGCAAAATCAAATATAAATCAACAGACGAAAGAGGCGATAGCATGACGCTCTATGAGGCACAGAAGGGCGGCAGCTACTGTGTGGAGGGCTTGTCGGTGGAGCCGGCCATCACCAGAAGGCTGCAGGCACTGGGATTAAATGACGGAACTATAGTAAACATACTGAACCGAAAAAAGCACGGGGCTCTGATCGTGCAGGTAAGAGGGACTCGTCTTGCCTTGGGCAAGCATATTTCCTCCAGCATTCAGGTCAGCGAGAGCGACGGCGAAGCCCTCCGTCGGGAGAGCGGAGAGGGCTTGGCGGACAGAATGGGGCTTCACGGAATCTGCACCGTGGAGGATATCTTCGTGGAGGAAACGGCGGCTGAAGGAAAGGCTTCCCCGGAGGAGACAACCGCAGAAAAGATTTCCCCGGCAGAGGGGGAGCCTGCTGAGAAGGAGGATGAGAGCCGTGAATCATAATATAGGGATCGGCGGGAAGAAGGGGCCGGAAAGCAGGAGAAAGCATCTTAATGTGGCTTGTATCGGCAACCCGAACTGCGGCAAGACTACCTTGTTCAATGCGCTCACCGGTTCAAGGCTGAAGGTGGCCAACTGGCCGGGGGTCACCGTGGAGCGGGTGGAGGGAGAGACCAGCTACGAGGACACGGATATCACCCTCATCGACACGCCGGGTATCTACTCTCTGACCTGCTACACCATAGAGGAGAAGGTCACCAGAAAGTGCGCCATGGACGACGATATCGATGCGATCATCAACGTGGTGGACGCCTCCTCCCTGGAGCGCAACCTGTACCTGACCCTCCAGCTGCTGGAGCTGGGGAAGCCGGTGGTGCTGGCGCTGAACATGATGGACGTGGTGAAGGAGCGGGGCATGGAGCTGGACATGCACCGTCTGCCGGAGATGCTGGGCGGGATACCGGTGGTGCCCGTGTCGGCGGCCAGACGCACGGGTCTGGACATTCTGCTCCATGCGCTGATCCACCACTGTGAGGAGGGCATGGAGGAGTACATTCTGGACTATCCTCCGGAAATCGAGGACAAGATCGGAAAGCTGACCTTCCTGATGCGGAAGAACTACCCCAGCCACTGCTCCGCCCGGTGGCATGCCATCAAGCTTCTGGAGGACGACGAGGAAGTCCGGCAGGATCATCCCATCTCCGTGGACAGTCTGGTGGACAGAAGCTATGAGAAGGAGATCATACAGAGCAAGTACGCCTATATAGAGAAGGTGGTACGAGAGATCCTTTTTTACAAGGGAAAGAAGGCGGCTTCCACGGACAGGATCGACAGGCTGCTGACCCACCCCATATGGGGGATCCCTGTGTTCCTGCTGATCATGTGTCTTGTGTTTTTCCTCACCTTCACCGTGGGGGACGTCCTGAAGGGCGTGTTCGAGACGGGTCTGGACATGGTGTCCGACGGAGCCGCCGGGCTGCTGGAGGGACTGGGGGTGGCCGGATGGCTGAAATCCCTGATCGTGGAGGGAATCATTGCAGGGGTGGGTGGGATACTGACCTTTATCCCCAATATCTTCATTCTCTTCCTTGCACTGGCCATACTGGAGGACAGCGGTTATATGGCCAGAGTGGCCTATGTGATGGACTCCGTCATGGGAAGGGTGGGGCTTTCAGGCAAGGCCTTCCTGCCCATGATCCTGGGCTTCGGCTGCACCGTGCCGGCCATCATGGCCACCAGGGCGCTGGAGACGGAGCATGACAGAAGGAAGACCATGCTGGTGACTCCTTTTATGTCCTGCTCTGCCAGACTGCCCGTCTATGTGCTGTTTTCGGACATTTTCTTTCCGGAGCATCCGGCGGTGGCGGCGTTTTCCATGTATGTGATAGGCATGGCCATCGCCATTCTGGTGGCGCTGGTGATCAATGGTCTGGAAAAGGGGAAGGTCAACGACTCTCTGCTGATAGAGCTGCCGGAATACAAGAGACCCAATGCCAGAACCATCCGCATCTATGTGTGGAACAAGCTGAAGGATTACTTGTCCAAGGCGGGAACCACCATCTTCATAGCCTCCATCGTGATCTGGCTGGTGCTGAACTTCGGCATGTCCGGTCAGGTGAAGGACCCGGCGGACAGCTTCGGGGCCATGCTGGGCCGGGTGCTGGTGCCGGTGCTGGCTCCCGCAGGGCTGGGAATGTGGCAGATCGGCGTGGCGCTGCTCTCTGGCATCTCTGCAAAGGAAGTGGTGGTGTCCAGCTTCGCAGTGCTGTTCGGCGTGGCCAATGCCAACTCCGAGGCGGGCATGGCGGCCATTCTGGAGAACATCCATAAGGTGGATCCTGCCTTCGGGCCGCTGAACGCCTACTGCCTGATGCTTTTCTGCCTGCTGTACATACCCTGCGTGGCCACGGTGGCCACCATAAAGAAGGAAAGCGGCTCATGGCGGTTCACACTGGGGATGATGGCCTTCCAGCTGCTGCTGGCGTGGACGGTGAGCACGGTGGTGTTCCAGCTGGGGAGCTTGATCGTGGGATGAGGGTGAAGGATGTTGAACATAGCAGTGGTTGACGATGAGAAGGTGCACAGGGATATTTTAAGAAAGTATATCGACGAATGGAGGGAAAGGGAGGGCGTCAAGGCCCGGGTGGAGGATTTTCCAAGCGGGGAGGCCTTCTATTTCTCATGGTGCGGGGATCAGCGGTGGGATGTGCTCTTTCTGGATATCTGCATGGAGAGCGAGGCTGCGGGAGTCGGCCTGGCCAGAATGCTGCGGGAGAAAAAGAAAACGATCACCATCATCTTCACCACAGGAATCCCAGACTATATGCAGGAGGGCTTTGAGGTGGAGGCCATGCATTATCTGCTGAAGCCGCTGGACAAGGGAAAGGTCTGGGAATGTCTGGACAAGTGCCTGAAGCGCCGGGAGGGGCAGGAGAGGACGATCCTGCTCCCAACGGAGGAGGGCGTGGTGAAGGCGGACGTGCACAGGATCCTATATGCGGAAGCGGTGGGACATTACTGCACCGTGACTTGTGCAGAGGAGTCTCTGCAGGTGAGGATGGGGATCCGGGAGCTGGAGCAGCGGCTGCGGGAAAGTGCAGCCGCTTCCGGGCAGGAGGGGGATTTTGTGTTCACCCACCGCTCTTATCTGGTAAACCTGCATAGGATCGCAAGGATGGGAAGGCAGGACATTCTCATGGACAACGGGACGCTGGTGCCGGTGAGCCGCAGATCCTACAATGAGGTGAACGAGAGGTTCATCCAGCTGTTCCTGCGGCCTGAGAGGGCATAGGCGCTGGCGGCTGGCATGAGGACGGCTTCACCCGAGGGACGAGCCCAAAGAACCACTGCCTTATAGGGCGATCAAGACAAGGAGTGGACAGATAGGGAACAGACGGACAAGGAACAGACAGATAGATTATGATTACAGATAGAATGATTGCAGATATGATGATTCTGGCGGCGGCGCTGGCGGCGGCCGGGACAGGAACACATTTTTACATCCGCCGCTCGGTGGAGCGCCGGATCGCAAGGTATCAGGACGACCTGACCCAGAAGCACTGTCAGGAGGTAGACAATCTGTACCGTCAGACAAGGGGCTGGCGGCATGATTTTAAGAATCATCTCCAGACAATGCAGGCGTATCTGGAGCTGGGCCGGCTGGAGCCGCTGGAGCGGTATATCAGGGAGCTGACAGAGGATTACAGTCAGGTGGACATGACGCTGAAGACGGGCAATTCCATGGTGGACGCCATTCTCAACAGCAAGCTTTCCATATTGAGGGAGAGGGATATCCGGGTGGATGCCTCGGCAGTCGTGCCGGAGGAGCTGCATGTGTCGGATGTGGACCTGAGCGTCATGATCGGGAACCTTCTGGACAACGCCATGGAGGCATGCCTGAAGCTTCCCGCCGAGAAGCGGTTCGTCCGGTTCTACATGGCCAAGGCAAAGGAAAATCTCTATATCTACGTGATGAATTCCGCAGACGGAAGCTTCCGCAGGGGACTTGGCGGCTATCTGTCCACCAAGGCTGAGGACGGCCACGGCTACGGACTCATGAGGATCGACAAGGTAGTCAAGAAGTACGGGGGATACCGTAACAGACAGGACGAAGGGGATGTATTTGCCACGGAAATCCTGATTCCATTGGGAATAGTTCCTTAGGAATTGTCATTCATGCGTCATTCATGCAAAAAAAGAGCCGTTGGTGCAGAAACGGTTCTTTTTTTAGGCTTTGGTATAGAATGTAAGAAGGGCGG
>CANOFQ010000048.1 GCA_947565325.1 uncultured bacterium | reverse complement strand
AACAGACCCGGATCATATCAAAATGCTTCTCTGTCAGTTAGAGTGCGCCTGCCGCATCTATGACAGATACCTTCAGCTGCAGATCAGTCACGCCATATATCGGGATACCATGAAATGCTTTTCCCGGTTTCTGACGGAATGTCTGCGGAAAAACGGCAGGATGTTCTTTGACCGGGGATGGTGGACCTACAGACAGGTCAGCATGAGCCTGTTCCGCATCGGAGCGCTGGAATACGAGTTCCCGCCCGGAGAGAACTCCGGATGCATCGCCCTCCATATCCCCTCGGATGCCGACCTGACAGAAAAATCCGTGGATACGTCTCTGGCAGCGGCGGACGCCTTTTTCCGCACCAGATATGCAGGCTATGAATACGACAGATATATCTGTGATTCTTGGCTGATGGCGCCGGCCCTTGGCTCTCTGCTGCCGGAGGATTCCAACATCCTCTCCTTCCAGAGACGCTTTGTCATCTCCGAGGAAACCGACGAGGATTCCGGCTGTCTGGAGTGGCTCTTCCACTCTCCCCCGGGCACAGAGCCTGCGAAGCTTCCGGAGGACACCCGTCTCCAGCGAGCTGCGAAAAAGGTACTTCTTGCCGGAGGACATATCGGGGCCGCCCTGGGAGTGCTCCCCAGATAGTCCCCTGACACCGAAAATCGGCATCCATATTTTCAAGACATTCCATGCCTTATACATCGAAAGGATCTTTTGTCAGCAGAAAGGAAAAGGCATATGAAGCTTTATTTTCTCGGCGGCGCCATGGAAATCGGAGGCAGCTGCATTTACCTGCGAATCTCAGGAAAGGGCATTTTGCTGGACTGTGGAATCAGACAGGGCGGCACGGCGGATCCCCTGCCTGATTTCCGCACCATACAAGAACAGGGCGGGCTGGACGCCATCATCATAAGCCATGCCCACATGGATCACATCGGAACTCTCCCCCTCATCAGCAAGGCCTACCCTGATGCCCGTATCTACATGACCGCCATGACGGCGGATCTGACCCGGGTGCTCCTATATGACAGCCTGAAGATCATGAACAGCAGGGAGGACGAGATTCCCTATTATTCCGAGCCGGACGTACAGGGAATGCTGGGGCGGATCTACCCCATAGGCTACCAGATGCCTTTCCCCATCCTTGAACATTTTACCCTGAGCTTCTTCCCAGCCGGACATATCGCAGGCGCTGCCTGCATCTATCTGACGGCGGAGGAGGGGAGCCTGTTCTACTCCGGGGATTTCTGTACTTTTCCCCAGCGAACCATCGACGGCATACGCATTCCCAAGCTGCGTCCCGATATCGCCATCGCAGAAGCCACCTATGGGAACCGCCTCCACGCCAACAGACAGGCCGAGGAAAAAAGGCTGGTGGATCTGGTAAGGGAATGCCTGCACCAGCGAAAGAAAATCCTGATCCCCGCCTTCGCTCTGGGGCGGGCCCAGGAGGTCATCCTGATTCTGAGGGCGGCCATCCAGAATCAGGAGATTCCCCCGGTTCCCATCTATGTGGACGGAATGATCCGGGCTATCAACATCATCTATATGCGCAACCCCACTTACCTGAAGAACGGGCTGGGTAAAAGGATCCTGAAGGGAAACGAGCCCTTCTACACAGAGGAGATCCAGCCCGTGACCACAAGCCAGAAAAGAGAGGAGCTGCTGACCGGTGAAGATCCCGTCATCCTCATTTCCAGCTCCGGCATGCTCACCGGCGGTCCCAGCGCCCAGTATGCGAAGCTGCTGGCCCCATCGGAGAATGCCTGCATCATCGTCACGGGCTATCAGGACGAGGAGGCCCCCGGACGGCAGCTGCTGAATCTCCTCGGCAGCCCGGAGCCGGGCCCGTCCCAGGACGGAGTCTCCTCCTCTCAGGCTCCCTCCCTCAGCGTGGGCGGCAGCACTGTGCCCGTGAGATGCCGCATCGAGCAGGTGGGCCTTTCCGCCCATGGTGACAAATCCGAGATCGCCGCAATGCTGGAAAGCCTCTCTCCCCGGCATATCTTTCTTGTCCATGGCAATGAGGATTCCATCCATGAGCTGGGAAGCGAGCTGGCTGCCGCAGATTACCGCAGGCAGGTCTATCTGCCGGAATGCGGTCAGTGTCATGAGCTCTCTCTGCACACAAAGCGGAAGCAGCAGCTCTTTCTGCCTGCCCGCACCCTGCAGATGGACAGAGTGTTCACCAGGGCGGACGAAAAGCTGCTCTGGGATTTCTGGTGTGAGCATTACCCCCAGAAGGCCTTCTCTCTGTCCCAGATCGCATACATCTGGTACGGCAGGACTCCCACGGAATTCGCCCCTGATACCGCCGCCCTTATCTCGGACCAGGCCTTGCGTCTCATGGACGAAATCGACAGAGACCGCCTCCGCCGGGAAGCGGCAGACAGAGATAAACGGGAAAAACATGACATCGTCCTGCAGAGCATGCAGCGGATTCTTTTGAACAGCGCCTACTTTTCTCCAAATATACGGCGGCTCTTCCTGATAGAGGCAAATACCCCTGAGGCAGTGGCGGAAGCTCTCACCCCCCGGGAACTGACCCAGCAGAAGCTTCTGGACAAGATTGAATCCGTCTTCCCGGACTATCCCTATCGGAAGATCGGCTATCACAATGAGCGCAAGGAGGTTCTGCTGCAGTTTGACTATCCGGATGCCCAGGATTCCGAGGAGTTCCTTAGGAGAGCCTCTGACTTCACAAACACCACCGGCTGGACTGTCCAGATCAGCCCGTCCATGAACCACAACGCCGCCGCCCTCCTGCTCTCCATGCTGTTCGGGGAAAGGATCTCCAAGACCTCCTACTATCAGGAAAAGAAATACTACGCCGTCACCCTGACGGAGGGCGGGGCACAGGCGGAGGACGAAAAAGCGGCGGAACAGTTCTGCCGCACCACCGGATGGGGCCTCGTGATCAACGGGGGCGGCCGGTTCGGCGCCATGTCTTCCGCAGTGCAGAAGGAGGACGCCTCAGAGGACTTTTTCATCCCCTCAGAGTCCGCCCCGGCACCCATGGAGCAGAATCAGGCCTTTTCCTATATTGAACAGTCCTTTGAAAAGCTTACCCATAGGCCTGACAAAAAAAGCCTGCGGCAGGACGCTCAGGGCAAGTACATGGAAATCGGGTTCATCTCTCCCGTGATCGGGCGCAGATATGCGGAAACGCTGCAGGATGCTGCCGACCGGACCGGCTGGCGCCTGCACATAGCAGATAAGATAAGTCAGAATGAGCTGATCCGGATCGCTCAGCTGCTGTGCATGAAATATGAGATCGTGCTGACTAAGAATCCCTCCTACCTTCCGGCCAGAAAGCTCATCCAGCTGAGAGCAAAGGATCCGGTGAGCACGGAGCTTCAGGAAAAAATAGCGGGCAAATTCCAGGAGATGACAGGCTGCATCTGCCTCTTTACGGACTGACACAGAGGCATCAGGTCCTCCGCTGTCAGTGCATAGGAGGATCAGACCTGGGACAGTTATACCTTGCTGCTGTCATACCTTCAGGCCGCCGTTTTCAAGCCATACTCTGTTCTCCACGCCCTGCCCCCATGCATCAAGTGCAAGACGATAGACATCGGTCAGTCTGCGGTCAAAAATGTACAGCTCCTTTTTGACCTCCAGCTGACCGATCTCAAGTCGCTCCACCTTCTTTTTGACCAGCTGCAGTTCCTCCTTCACAGCCTGCAGCTCGGCCTTCACATCCCGCATTTCAGCCTTCATGTCCTGCATCTCGGCCTTCATGTCCTGCATCTCGGCCTTCATGTCCTGCATCTCAGCCTTCATGTCTTGTGTTTCGGCCTCCATCCCCTCCAGCTTGGCCAGAATCAAATCCAGTTTCTCGTTCTCGGTCATAGCATTTACCTCCTACTAAAATATTTGCGGCAGATACCCCCATAGCCCAGCCATGCCTGAGCCGTTTCCCGGCCGTTTCCTGGCCGTTTTCCCCCCATGAGCCAAGCATATCATATCCGCTCTTTCTTGTCCACCGCAGCTTCCCATTTTGGACTAACTTGCCAAAGCGCCAAGGGCGGCTCCAATCAAATACCCCGCAGGAATCAGCTGCCGCCCATGCGCTTCAAAATCTCTTCCTTGTCCAGCTCCTCCAGCTTGTTCCTGCTGCAGCCCGGCACCGCAGGCTCGAAGCCACAGACTTTTCTGTAGGCGCAGTAGGTGCAGGCCTCCTCCTTCCCCTTCTCATAGGGATTCAGGGATATCCTTCCGTCCAGAATCTCCCTGCCCAGCTCTGCGATCTTCCGGCTCACATAATCCGAAACCGTCTTCAGCTCCTGCTCGCTGAGCACCGAGGAACGGGCGGAGAAGCTGCCGTCCTTCTTCCTCTCCACGGGAATCACGTCGGACCTGTCCCCCATCTGGCCGTCCAGAAGCCCCACCACATGCGGCTCGCCGTTCACCACGCCGTTCATGCGCAGCTTTTTCCCGATCTGCTCATTGATCTCCTCCGGGGTAAGCTCCACCGGCGTCTCCACGGCAGGATCGTCGATATGATAATACAGCATGGCCGCCGGCACGATTTTCTTGCGGGGATGCTTTTTCGCCTCCAGCTCCATGGCTGCGTTCATATATACCACCAGCTGTAGCTGCAGTCCGTAATACAGCGCCGCCAGATCGAATCTTTTGTTTCCCGACTTATAATCAATGACCTTCACGTAGATATTTTCCCCCTCCGCTGCCGCATCGATTCTGTCGATACGGCCCCGCAGGCGCATCTTCTCCCCATTGGACAGCGCCACGTTCACGCTCTCCAGATTCTCGGCATACTGAAAGGAAAGCTCAAAGGACTCCGGCACAAAGCTCCCCCTGCGAAGCTGCCTCTGCAGCGTCAGCACGGTTCTCACAAGAATCCTGCCCATTCTGGTCAGGGCATACTCGTTTCTTGCGCTGGCATAGAGCACGGTGTTTTTGTAAGCGGCGGCCTCTGCCTCCAGAAGCTCCGCCACCGTGCTGCGGGCGAATTCCTCCGGAAAATCGAACCATGTATAATGATGCTCCGTAAGCTTCTGTGCAAACTGCTCCAGTATCTCGTGGTATACGTTCCCCATGTCCACGCTCTCGAAGGAGAATGCCTGCCTCTCCCTCAGGGAAAGCCCGTACTGCAGGAAATGCCTGTAGGCGCAGGCCGCAAAGGTCTCCAGCCTTGTGACGCTGTTCTCCAGCTGCACGCCGTACAGGGCCCTGGCCACCATGGCAGGCAATTGTCTGTCCTCATACCGCAGGAAGGCCGCATCCGTGAGAAAGCTGCGCACCTCCTGCAGCTCCCCCTCGCCGTACACCTGATATAGAGTGAAAAACTCCCGCTGCCTCTCCCCGGACATGACCCCCTCCGCATATTCCCTCAGTCCCTCGGCCAGATATCCCACTCCCTCCTGTCTGGTGACGATCTGTTCCAAGGGGCTTCGCAGCTGGGGATGCCCCACCTCCATCCGGGGGTACAGCCGCCTCACTGCGTCCACCAGATAGGCCGGACGGATGGACTTTCCCCCGTTGTTCACTTTGGAATAGGCCAGATAAAGCCTATGGGAGGGCTTCGTCATATTCAAGTACAGATAGAACCTCTGTATGTACATCTGCTGTCTGGGGCTGGGGGCCAGCTCCAGCTCGGACTCCCGCAGAAACTCTCTGTCCATGTCCGAGATAATGCCGCCCTTGGAAGCCGCCTTGGGAATGTTGCCGTCGTTCACCCCCAGAAAGAACAGTACCTTCACCTGCCTTAACCGGGTGCGCTCCATGTCTCCTGCCAGAACCCTGTCCACGTTCTGGGGGATGGTCCCCACCTGGATCTCCCCGAAGCCCGCCTCCAGTATCTCCAGAAACTCCTTGGGGGCGATGGCCTCCTCCCCCAAAAGAGCATAGACCTGATCCAGAAGCTCCATCACCAGCCGGTAGATCTGGGCATATTCCTTTGCCCTGACAAGCTCTCCCGACGCCTCGAACCGCTCCTGCCAGACCGCCAGCTTCTGCTGCACCTGATTCTTTACCAGAAAGTCATAGAGCCTTTCCACCTGCTGGCTGACCTTTTCCCTGCCTCTCCCGCCGTGAAGCATCTCCACCTGCTCCATCATGCGCTGCCTGAGGCCGTTGATCCGAAGCAGTGCCTCCTCGTCCTCCTCCATCTCCCGGGTCTTGCGGGTGAAAAGGCGGCTGTAGCTTCGATATCCCTTGATTCCTGCCTGCAGGCAATAGTTTTCCAGCGCATCCACCTCCTCCCAGCTCAGATCCGCCAGGCCGCTGCGCAGATAATGAAATACCGCCTCATAGGAAAAGTCCCTCACATACAGCCCAAGAGCGCTCTTGATATACTCGATCATGGGATTCAGCCCGATCCCTCTGGTTCTGTCGATATAGCAGGGGATTCCCATCTTGGGAAACTCCGTCTCCACATGGGGGGCATAGCCCTCCAGATCCCCCATGATGATGGCGATGTCCCTAAAGGCAAGGCCCTCCTCCCTCACCAGCCTGCAGATCTCGAGCCCCGTCTGGCGCACCTCCTCTCTGGGGGCGGTGGTCTCGAATATCTGTATCTCCCTCTGTTCTTCCTCCCAGGGACAAGCAGGGTACCGGAACAAGTTTGCCTCCAGATGACGCAGGGCAGGAGCCCTGCCGTTATCTGCCGGATTGCGCAGAGTTCCCCTCTGAGAATCCCCATTCATCAGGTCGCCTCCGGGATCTTCCCCGGCCTGCCGGGCTGCTACGCCTGGACGCTCCCCAGCCCCTGGCAGAATGAACACGTCCCGCTTCCGCTCCACCCCCGCTGCCTGCGCAAGTCTGCTCAGATCCGCTGCGGTCTTCTTGCTCAGATAGAAAAGCTTCTGCTCTCCGTCCAGCACATAGGGATTCTCTCCCGCACCCAGAGTCAGCGTGACGATGACCTCGCCGCACAGCCCCATCAGCTCCCCGATCACCCTGCCCTGAATAGGCGTGAAGCCGGTGAACCCGTCAAACACTGCCACGCTCCCGGGCAGAAGCTTCGACTTGTGCAGGGAGCGCCCCAGCACGTCAAGCTTTTCTTCCGTGGTAATGAAGTTGCCGTGAATATACTCCATGAACCCCTTGTACAGCGTCTCCAGATCCTTCAGCTTCTGTACCAGCGCCCCACGGTTCTTCGCATATTCTATGAGCCTTGCCACATCCTCCGTTCCGATGCCGTACTGCAGGAACTCCGAGATGGCGCTCTTCACCTCATGGATGTACCCCTGCCTCTGGAGAAAGCTTCCCAGAACAGGCAGCTCCTGCTTCAGATCTGCCGCCACCTTCTGAAGCACAAGGCTCTTTCCCGTATCGTCCAGCACAGGCGTCTCCTGTCCCCCCACCTCCTCAAGGATCCTGTGGCCCAGCCGCCCGAAGCTGAGCACGTCTATGTTCAGGATGCCCCCTCTGGCGTTTAAAAGCACCAGCTCCTTCTGGGTCTGCATGGTGAACTGGTCCGGAACGATGATCAGGAAGTTCTGCTTTGGATTGTGTCTTGCCCGTCGGGTGATCTCTTCATAAAGTGTCCTGCTTATGCCCGCCCCGGAAGGGCCGAAATAAAATTGTAGGCTCATTCTCTTTCTCTCCTATCGGCCGGCTCCGGCCTTTTTCACCATACTTCTCCCATGCCGCCCCGCAATGCACTGTGCCCGGCTCCTGCCCCGGACGCTCACCGCTCTCTCTTCCCGTCTATATAAAAGCGCCAGAGATAGTCCGCAGCCTCCTGGGCATAGTCTATGCCTATCCTCTTTCCCACCAGAATCTCCCCGGGGCAGATTCCTTCCGTCACATAAAGCTCCCTGCTCTTCACCATGTCCACATCATTGAACGCTCTTGTGATTCCCATGGCGATGCACAGCCTTCCCGGCCCGTCCGCCAAATGCCTTCTCAGGGAGGCAGGACAGTCCTCCGGCCCGTACAGCCGCCCCCCCTTCTTCGCCTGCCTCCTGTTCAGCTCTGCCAGCCGCAGCTCCAGCATACGCCTTTTGGACTCCTCATCTGCCGGCACCGCACTCCGGAGCAGCACGGCCTGAGGCACGCCCTCCCCCATAGCTGCTATGTTCATGCAGCTGTACATACCGTAAATCAGATACACATAGGAGGTTCCCCCTGCATGGTACATAGGCTCCGTGCGCTCCGTCCGTCTTCCGCCGTAGGTGTGGGAGCCTTTGTCGGTTTCTCCCATATAGCTCTCCACCTCCGTGATGATGCCCCGAATCCAGCCCGCAGGAGTCTCATGCACCAGAATCTTTCCCAGCAGCTCCCTTGCCACCGTGATGCCGTCTCTGGCAAAAAAGCTCCGGCCCAGACGCTTTTTCCGTTCTGCCGTCACTATGTCCATGTCGCCGGTTCTCCTCTCCTGCCTCTCTCCCGCCCTTGATTCCGAGAAACTATTATCCCTGTTCTTCCTTAATTATACGCATCCGGACCTTGTTTTTCAACGCTCTGCCAAAAAAAGCCTAAGAAATGCACACAAATAACGAAAAAGGGCAATGGCAAAATTTTCCACCGCCCTTTCTCTCTGCAGAATGATCCCTGCCAAAATATCTGTCCTTACTGAATGTCTGTCATCAGTCCCAGCACCGTGTCGTAGCCGTTCTCCACGGCCAGCTGCACCGGCGTGACCCCGGCATTGTTGGCATGATTGTAATCAGCGCCCTTCTTGATCATGTAGATCGCCGATTCCTGATCGCCCCACCGCAGCGCAAGATGCAGGGCCGTGTCGCCGTTCCGGTTCTCTGCGTTCACGTCTGCGCCGGCCCGCATCAGCTCCTTCACGGTTCCCCTGTGTCCCTGATTGTCCATGGCTATGATCAGCGCCGTATTTCCCGCCTCGTCTCTCTGGTTCACGTCCACGCCCTTGTCCAGCAGCACGGTGAGGATCTCATCCTTGCCGTATACGTCCCGCTGCTGCAGCATATACATCAGGGGAGTCCGGCCTCCGCTGCCCGGTATGTCCACATGCTCCAGCGCCTCCAGAATGGCCGTCCTATCTTCCGTCTTCATATCTCCGCCGTACACTCTCTTTTCCATGACAAGGTGGGCCGCCGTCTCTCCCTCCACGTTCAGCAGAGTATCGTCCGCGCCGGACTTCATCAGAAGCTCCACCACCTTCACGTTGCCCCTGGCGCAGGCCTCATGGAGAGGCGTATTGCCTGCCTCCGCAGGCTCGTCCTGAGCGATGTTCACGTCCACGCCCTTGTCGACCATCACCTTCAGCATCTCCACATGATTCTGTCTTGCCGCCTGATGCACCGCAGTGGTTCCCTCGTCGTCCACCTGCTCCATGGACTCCTTGGAAAAGAACTTGGCCGCCTCCTCGAAATAGTCGTCCTTCTTCCTGCCGAACATGTTCCTTTCCCGCTGGGAGGCCACGATGTTCGCCGGAGTCCTGCCCTTGATCAGAGCCTCGTCCATATCCAGCCCCAGCTCTATGAATTTCTTGATGACCTTTACTCCGCCGTTTCCGGTGAAGCAGTTGTCCCGGATGCACTCCACGCTGCCGCCTCTGTGCATGGGAGCGGTCAGATCGATCCCGCCCTTGACCATCAGCTCCAGCACCCTGCACTCCTCATCGTTGATCAGGGCATTGTGCAGGATACCCTGAAGCATCCACATCTCCTCGTCATCGTCCGGATCCACCTCCCGAACCAGCTTTTCCGTGAGGTAAAGCGCCTTGGCCAGCTGATCCTTCTTCTCCCCTCCCGCAAAGGCATTGCTGGTCAGGTTGCTCAGGGCGTTCAGCTTCAGCCTGCCGGAGGTGAAGAGCTGCTTATAGTCGCTGTCCCCGTTCTCAAGCGCAATGTCCTTAGGGGTCTTTCCGTTCCCGTCTGCGGCGTTCTTGTCCGCCTTCTTGTCCAGAAGGGCCATGCAGAGCTCCAGCTTGTACCGGGCGGCAAGATGCAGAGGGGTCGTCCCCTCCTTGTTGGGCAGGTTCACCAGCTCCGGATCCGCCTCCATGAGAGCGCAGGCCGCCGTGAAATGATTTTCCTGCACTGCCTTCATGAGAAGGGAATTTCCCTCCGGATCCATGCTGTGCACATCTGCGCCCTTTGCTATGTACTCCCTTGACAGCGCCCATGAGAAATTGCCTTCACCGTCCTCAAGGAGCACCTCAAAAGGGGTCAGTCCTCCCTCATCCCTTGCGTTGATATCCCCGGAAAGCAGACCCGCTATGGCCCTGCGCTGGGACATTGCCATGCGCTGGCCGTCATAGGAATTGACCAGATCGCTGTGCATCCGGCGGCCTCCCAGATAATGATAGACGTTCCTTCCCCTCTTGTCCGCCGGGCTGCCGTCTGCCCCGTTGTCCAAAAGGAGCCGAACCATCCTCTCGTTCCCCCGGTAGCAGGCCGCCATCAGAGCCGTCACGCCCTCGCAGGCCCCCGTGGCGGGAAGGTTCACGTCCACGCCCTTCTTCAGCGCACACTCCACGCTTTCATACACCCCGCACCACACCAGCAGATGGAACAGGGTCAGTCCCGTACTTCCTGCCGCTGCAGACAGCTCCGCTGCGGTGCAGGCCTCCACGCCCTCCCGCACGGCGCCGATCTCCTCCTGCGTGAGGAATTTGTATTTATTCATGGGATCCTCCAGATCCGCCTCCCACCAGGGAACACATTTCCCCCGGTTCCATTTGCTGTATTCCACCAATGCTTTTTCCAGTTCTTTGCTGTCCATCCTCTCGACTCCTTACTGTTTCCCGATTTTTCTTCTTCTGGGCTGCCCGCCCGTTATGGCTTTTCTGTCCTTTTCGGACTTGCCCGCCTGTTATGGCTTTTCTGTCCTTTTCGGACTTGCCCGCCTGTTATGGCCTTTCTGTCCTTTTCGGACTTGCCCGCCATTAAGGCTTTTCTGCTTTTCTCGGCCCTGCCCGCCTGTCAGGGCTTTTGTTCCCTTGCGGGACCTTTTTCCCTGGGGCTTCTTTTCCGTTTCAGTCCCTTATTCCTCGGCTCCGGCCATGATCAGCTTCTCCACGATATCGTTGCTGCCGGCCTCGGTGGCATAGTAAAGCGCCGTATGCTCCTGCAGATCCGCATAGGTGTAATCCGCCCCGTTCTCCAGCAGCACGCCCACGATATAATTGTTTCCGGCCTTGGCAGCTATGATCAGGGCCGTCTCCCCATCCGCATTGCGCTCGTTGATATTGGCCCCGTGGGCAAGAAGCTTTTTCGTGATATATTCGTTCTCGTTCTCGGCGGCCAGATGCAGAGGGGCATCCCCCTCGTTGTCCCTGACGTTCACATCCGCTCCCGCCTCCAGCAGAAGCTCCGCAATCAGCAGGTTGTTGCGCATCACGGCGAAATACAGCGGCGTCATGCCCTCATCGTTGGTGGCATTGATGTCTGCGCTTCCTGCCGCCAGCATGGTCTTTACCACCTCGCTCTGTCCATTGTAGCAGGACTGATGCAGCGGTGTGTTGCCGTAGGCGTCCGCACTCTGTGCGCCCTCTGCGGACAGATCTCCCAGCAGCTGGGTCAGGCCCAGAGCCGTGGCATAATCCAGCGCCGTGCGATCCGAATTGTCCTTCACGGTAATGTCCGCCCCGAGGGAGATCAGGTGCTTGACCACATCCACCTTTCTGGCCTCCACTCCGTATATCACCACGCTCTTCCCCTGCTTGTCGGTGGCGTTCACATCTGCGCCTGCATCCACCAGCATGCCCACGATCTCCTTGTTCCCCGACCTGGCCGCCATGTGCAGGGGAGTGACACTGGTGTTGGATATGACATTCGCATCCGCACCCTTGTCCAGCAGCATCTTCACGATGTCCCTATAGCCCTTCTGGCACGCATAATGAATGGGGGCCTGCCCCGTCTCGTCCACTGCGTTGACGTTGATGCCGTCCTTTTTCAGGAATGCGGTCACCACGCCCTTCTGTCCGTTCTGGCAAGCCTTCAGCAACAGCTTTTCCATTTGTTCCTACCTCCTGATCCGCATAATGTTCTTCCGGGGACACAAGTGCCGCCCTCTATAGGACTCGCCGTCCCCAATGCAAAGCTGCCCGCCATGCCCCATGAATCACCAGCGGCATGCCGGGCTTATGTTACCTCTATTATAGGTACTCCGAGAGGGCAACGTCAAGTGTTTTTTACGGCCGATCCTAGGATCGGTTCGATCCCAGGATCTGTCCGATCCCAAGATCTGGCCGATCCCAAGATCTGGCCGATCTCAGGATCCTCCCCTCTGCCACGGAACCGGCCTGCCACGGCGCCTCCGCCTATTTCAGATCCAGCTCCACGGGACAATGGTCGGAACCCAGCACCGTGCTGTGTATCTTGGCATCCTCCAGCTTTTCGGCCAGAACCTTGGACGTAACGAAATAATCGATGCGCCACCCCGTATTCTTGGCTCTGGCCTGTCCCATGTAGGACCACCATGAATATGCCCCCGTCAGATCCGGGTAAAAATGGCGGAAGGTATCCACAAAACCGTTCTCCAGCACCTTACTAAAGCAGCGTCTCTCATCATCGGTGAAGCCCGCATTGTTGTGGTTGGTCTTGGGATTCTTCAGGTCGATCTCCTGATGGGCCACGTTCAGGTCGCCGCAGTAGATCACGGGCTTTCGCTCCTCCAGCTTCCTGACATACTGCAGAAAGGCCTCCTCCCACTCCATGCGGTAGGCCAGTCTGGTCAGCTCCCGCTGAGAATTGGGCACATAGACCGTCACCACAAAATAGTCCCCATACTCCGCAGTGATCACCCGGCCCTCATGGTCATGCTCCTCCACCCCGATGCCGTAGGTCACCTTCAGCGGCTCCTGCCTGGTGAAAAGCGCCGTACCCGAATAGCCCTTCTTCTCCGCATAGTTCCAGTACTGGTGATAGCCGGGCAGCTCCAGCTTAAGCTGCCCCGCCTGCAGCTTCGTCTCCTGCAGGCAGAATACATCTGCGTCCGCCTGCCTGAAAAAGTCCATAAAGCCCTTCTGCATACATGCCCGCAGGCCGTTCACATTCCAAGATATCAATTTCACGCCCATTTCCTGCTCCCTTCAGCGGCTGCCCGGCAGAATGCCAGAAGATCACTCCCGGCCGGACTCCGCTCCCTGATTTTCCTCCCTATCATATCACGGACGGCACGCTCCTGCCAAGGGGTCATCCAGTTTTTCTGCCTTGGCTGTCCCCGTCCATTGTTTCTTTTCAGCCTTCATTTCCCCGCCTCCGCCCCGTGAGCAAGGCCGCTGTGAACAAGACAAATCCGAAAACAGTTGCTTCCCAGACCCATAGCCGCTATAATAGCCCTAGACAGAGGACAGACATAGGCCGGGAAATCCCTCAGCCCAAAATCCCCGTCAAAAACAAGGCGGAACACAAGTTTAATAAAATTGCATTGTGGTGAAAATGTAAAAGCGGAAAATTTGCGAAAAAGGAGAAAATATGCATTCTGAAGCTTATCGGAAACTGAGACAGAAGAAGCTCTTTCTATTCGACATAGACGGAACCATCGCCGTGGGGGACACCTTGTACGACGGCAGCGCCGAACTGCTGCGCCACATCCGGGAAATCGGCGGCAGGGCCTATTATATCACCAACAATTCCACCCGCAGCGGCAAGGATTACGTAGAAAAATTCCGCCGGGCCTTCCATCTGGAGGCCACGGAGGACCAGTTCATCACCTCCGGCTACATGACCCTGCGTTTCCTGCGGGAACGCTATTCCGACAAAAGGATTTTTGTCACCGGCACCTCCTCCTTCGTGGGAGAGCTGCGCCGGAACGGACTGGACGTGACCGAAAAGGCCCGGGAGGACATCGGCTGCGTGGTAGTGGCCTACGACAGCGAGCTGACCTACCAGAAGCTGGTGGAGGCCTGCAGGGCTCTCTCCACCACGAATGTGCCCTTCTACGGCACCAATCCCGATCTGTGCTGCCCCATCGACTTCGGCTTTGTGCCGGACTGCGGCGCCATCTGCAACATGCTCACGGAGTCCACCGGGCGCACCCCCGTCTATCTGGGCAAGCCAAACCCTCAGGTGGTTGAGCTGTGCCTTGCACAGTCCGGCTTCTCCCCTGAGGAAACTCTGGTGGTAGGGGACAGGCTCTACACGGACATCGCCTGCGGCATCAACGGCGGCGTGGACACCTGCGTGGTGTTCACCGGAGAGGCCAAGCCCTCTGACATGGCGGACACCCCCTATCCGGCAGATTACTGCTTTCGCAACATCAGAGAGCTCTTCGACCACTGTATCTAAAATCTTGTATAAGCTCCGCTGCGTTCAGGGCCCGGGTCGTCCGGCCCGCCGTCCCCGATGCTTTCGGCCCCGTCTCAAAATCCTTCCGTCATAAAAGCCCCTCCCTGCAGCAGTCACAGAGAGGGGCGTTTTTCGGGGAGCATATTTTCAAGGATTCTGGAATTTCGTTTTTCAGGCCTTCTCGATGATTCCGAAGCCCAGTGGATAGGGGCCGGTGTGCACGCTGATGGTGGCGCCGATCTGGAAAATGGGAATGTCCTCTATCTTGTGCCCCTTGCTGCGCAGCACCTCCAGCGCATGATCCCGGAATGCCGCCGCCTCCTCATAATCATATCCGAAGCCTACGGCAATACTATATCCGTCAATTCCCTTGCCGCCTTCCTCCAGATAGGCCAGCAAAAGCTCAATGGCCTTTTCCGTGGTGCGCTTCCTGCCCCTGCCGATGCCGGAGGGAAATATCTCCCCCTCCTTCAGGGTAATGACGGGCCGGATGCCCAACACGCTTCCCGCCACTGCCGCCACCTTGCCGATCCGTCCCCCATGCTTCAAATATTCCATGTCCCCCACCGTGAAGAAAATCCTTCCGGTGGACTTGATCTCCTCCAGCCGGGCCACCGCCCCGTCAAAATCCATGCCCCGGTCCCGCAGCTTCGCCGCCTCCAGCACGTACAGCCCCTGCAGCACGGTGTTTATGCAGGAATCGATCACTGCGATCCTGGCATCGGGATACTCCTCCAGCACCGCTGCCTTAGCATTTAAAGCAGACTGCATGGAGCCGCTGAACTTCGTGGTGATACAGATGCACACAACGGGAAGCCCCTCCTTCACCAGAGGCAGAAACACCTCCGTATAATCCTGTGCGGAGGGCATGGAGGATTTTGGAAATACCCCTTTTCTGTCCACCATCTGCTGGTAGAAATCCCGAATGCCCACCTCCACGTTCTCCTTCAGATAATGTTCGTCGTCAAAGGAGACATAGAAGGGAACCACCGTGATGTTTTTCTCCTGCACCAATTCCCG
>CANOFQ010000047.1 GCA_947565325.1 uncultured bacterium | reverse complement strand
TCAATGTATAATTTTGTCCAAAGTCCTTCCCTTCCTGATTCCTGTTGATCAGCGCAGAAACAATCCCAAGCCCATTGGCTCCCGCAATGTCTTTCTCCTCATCACCCACAAACAGCATTTCACCGGGAGAAACTCCAAGAGAACTAAGCAGCTTCAGATATCCTGCGGGATTCGGTTTTCTGTATCCGATATCAACAGACGTAATTGCAATATCAATGTAATCGGAAAGCATGGAAATAT
This sequence comes from uncultured bacterium, assembly GCA_947565325.1. GTDB lineage: Bacteria > Bacillota > Clostridia > Lachnospirales > Lachnospiraceae > Acetatifactor. The sequence continues at coordinate 15,243 of CANOFQ010000047.1, read as the reverse complement.
CCTTTAATGAAAAAGTATCATCCATTCCATAGGCCACATCTGTCAGAATCCCTATTTTTATTCCGCACTGTTTCAGCTCTCTCATAGTATCGACAGTTTCCGGATACGGCTCCGCATCTGTGCTGAAGTAAGAATAGAAACCGGATTTGAGGGCATAGAGATCCGCCTGCCGCTCCCATCTTCCCAATACTTCTTTAAAGATACAGTCCGCCGTCGTCTCCCATTCCCGATAGTTCACTCTGGTATTGTACTTCAGCAGGATATCTGTCGCTGTGGAAATCATATCCTCCGACAGTGTGATACCGGCTGCAGCGGCAGCATGCTCCAAGCCTGATCGGTAGAGTCCCTGCCAGTTCAGCGGATTCTTATACTCAATGAGAGTATGGCCTACATCAAAGCCAACGGCTTTTATTCTTTGGCAGTTATTCTTGGTCATTTTGCTTCTCTCTTCCTTACAGCTTCCTTCTCCATGGACGGCCCCTTTCCATAAGCAGCCCCTTCTCCATGGACGGCCCCTTCTCCATGGACAGCTCGCCCTGCACCGATATCTCCTCTTACTTAAAAAGCGTTTTCAGCAGTCCCCTCTTGAGCACCTGCGCTCCGGTGTTGATCAGGGTACGCTCGATCTGCGTCCTGCGCCTCTCGGCCTCCCGCTCCCGCTTCTTCTGCTCCGCCTCTTTCTCCTTCTCTCTCTTTTTCTGGGCGGCAAGCTCTTCCCGCTCCCGCTGCTTTTTCAAAGCGGCCTCATCCTTGGCCTTCTGCTTCTCGAACGCCTCCCGCTCCTTCTCAAGCTTCGCCCGCTCCTCGTCCAGCTGGGCCTGCTTGGCGTCCAGCTTGGCCTGATCCTCCAGCATCTCATAGGCGGAAACATTGTCTATGTATTCATCGTATTTCCCCATGCCGTCCTGCGCCATGGAGGATGCCCTGACGCTCTCCTCCGCAGGCCCCATGAGGCTCTGGGGACAGATGATGTCCGTCCGCCTCACGATCTGGGGCACGCCCGCCTCATCCAGAAAAGACACCAGCGCCTGCCCCACCCCCAGCTCCATGATCACATCTTCAGTCTTGAAGGCCGGATTCGCACGGAAGGACTGGGCCGCTACCCGCACTGCCTTCTGCTCCGCAGGGGTATAGGCCCTGAGAGCGTGCTGCACCCGGTTGCTCAGCTGCGCCAGAACACAGTCCGGTATGTCCCCGGGGCTCTGGGTGACAAAATAGATCCCCACCCCCTTGGACCGAATCAGCTTCACCATCTGCTTGATCTTCTGCACCAGAACCTTGGGCGCCTCAGAGAACAGCATATGAGCCTCATCGAAGAAAAATACCAGCTTCGGCTTCTCCAGATCCCCCGCCTCGGGCAGACGCTCAAAGAGCTCCGCCATCATCCAGAGCAGAAAACTCCCATAGAGGGACGGGTTCTGTACCAGCTTCACGCTGTGGAGGATATTGACGATTCCCCGTCCTTCAGTGTCCTTCCGCATCCAGTCGAAAATGTCCAGATCCGGCTCGCCGAAGAACAGATCGCCCCCCTGATTTTCCAGAGGAAGCAGCGCCCGGAGAATCCCTCCGACGGACTGCGTGGACATGCTCCCGTATTCTGTCACATACTCCGCCCTGTGCTCGGACACGAAATTCAGCACTGCCCGCAGGTCTTTTAAGTCAATCAGCAACAGACCCTTGTCGTCCGCAATCCTGAACACGATGTTCAGCACTCCCTCCTGCGCAGGCGTCAGCTTCAGGATTCTGGAGAGCAGCTCCGGCCCCATGTCGGAGACCGTGGCCCGCACCGCATGTCCCTTCTCCTGATAAATGTCCCAGAAGCATACCGGATAGGCCCTATACTGAAACTGTTCCCTGATGCCGAACTTATCGATCCTCTTTTCCATGCTCTCCGAAGCCTTGCCCGGCATGGCGAGCCCTGACACGTCCCCCTTCACGTCACATAAGAACACGGGCACGCCCGCATCAGAGAAAGCTTCCGCCATGGCCTTCATGGTGATCGTCTTGCCCGTTCCGCTGGCCCCGGCGATCAGGCCGTGCCGGTTGCTCATGCCAAGAGGCAGGCACACCTGCTCCTGCTCCGCCAGTCCCATATAAACCCGTCCGTCCATCGTATACATCGCAGCTCTCCTATTCCAGTTCCGTTCTCTACGCTACAGCCCCCACTTCTGGGAAGGATTTCCGGCCACAGAAATATGCGTCCGCAAATCCTTCCGGGGGCTTCCGCTCCGAGACTGTTTTTCCAGTTCCCGCCTGCGGGAATTTGTTCCAGTTCCGTCTCTACGCTACAGCCCCCATACTCATACTGTAAGGGAATATCGCTCGCACAGCATGGTCACCGTCATGACAATCAAAAGATAATCTATCTCGTAAGCGCCCATAAGCTTGAAATCACCCTGGCTGTAGATCTTCTTCATCTCGTTCACATAATCCACATCGAAAACCCCGTATTTCCTGATCAGGGAGTCCTCCAGAAATCGGGTGTTGCCGGCAGCCTGCTTGCCGGCCTGCTTCACCATGGCCGACATGCCGGGGGCCTGGAAGGGGAACTTCCTCCTCTTCAGGATCTCGTCCGGCACGATTCCCTTTCCTACCTTTTTCAGGATGTACTTCTCATTGGTGCCATTGAGCTTATACTTGTCCGGTATGGTGACGACGAAGGAAAGCAGCTCTGCGTCCAGAAAGGGGTGCCGCCCCTCCACGGAATGGGAGAAAAACATCCTGTCCCCGTGCTCCCCCAGCAGATGGTCCGAGAGGCGCAGCTTATAGTCGATATAGGATCTCCTTTTCTGTGAGCTGAGGCCCTTCACACGGTCCACGTTGATGGGACTTTCTGCCCATGCGGAAAAATCTCCGATCTGTCCCCGCACATCCCCGCTGTAGATCCTTTCATGGATCTTCCGGATCTCAGGATGGTTCCTCTCATAGCGGAAATAGGGATCCCCCCACAGACGCTCGTTGGCTTCGCACTCCTCCGAAGACATCTTCCCCTTTTGCATATTGCGGAAAAGATCCAGCATATAGCCCACATAGCCGCAGAAGAACTCGTCGGAGCCTTGTCCCGTCAGCACGGCCTTGGCCGGCGACTGCCGCACCAGCCCGCTGAGCAGATAGGCCGCCACGTCGTAGCTCTCCTTCACCGCCGCCTCCGCATGGTAGATGACCTCCGAAAGGTTTTCCCAGATCTCGGTCTCCGCCACCTTTGTGCTGTAATGCTCGGACTTTACATAATCCTTGATGATCTTCTGGAAACGGCTCTCGTCCAGATCTCCCGAACCGATCTCCGCAGAGAAGGAATAATAGCTGTTCAGCAGGTATTTTCCGATATAGCAGGCCACGACGGAGCTGTCCAGCCCGCCCGAAATATAAAAGCCGATGGGCACGTCCGCCACCAGCCTTCTGGCGATGGCCTCCTTGATCAGCTCCCGCAGCCGCTCCACATAATATTCCTCGCCCTTGTCCTCTTCCTCAGGGCTGTAGCACAGATCCCAGTATTCCAGATTCCGGATCTCCTCTCCCTGAACGATCTGAAGCATGTGTCCGCCCTCCAGAGAATGTATCCCCTGAAAAAAGGTCACCGGGGACACGATGCCCGGGAAATTCATCAGCTGGTCCACCGCCTTCAGGTTCAGCTTCCGCTCCACCCCCGGGTACTCCAGAATGGCCTTGATCTCCGATGCAAACACCACCTTTTCGTCCACCACGGTGTAGAACAGAGGCGATATCCCGATCTGGTCCCTTACCAGCAAGAGCTGCCGCTTTTTTTCATCATACAGCGCAATGGCAAACTGTCCGTTGAGGCGGCCGGCAAAATCCATGCCGCACTCCTCATACAGATGCAGGATCACCTCCACGTCCGTCCCGGTGCGGAACATATGCCCCTTTCCCTCCAGCTCCTGCCTGAGCGCCCTGAAATTATAGATCTCCCCGTTGCAGATCATGGATATGGTTCTGTCCTCGTTCTGGATGGGCTGCATTCCGCCCTCCAGATCGATAAAGCTCAGCCTATTGAAGCCCAGCGCCGCCTGCTCCAGAATCAGGGTCTGGCTGCCGTCGGGCCCCCTGTGCCGGATGGCCTGCAGCATCCGCCCCAGAACATCCTCCCTGGCCCTGCCCCCCTCAGCCCTCAGATTGAAAACTCCGCAAATTCCGCACATCTATATCACCTCCGTCACTGCTATCCACTTGAAGCTTTCCAAAACCCTGCCATGATACTTCATGGCCCGGCTCCTCTTCTGTTTTGCCTCCGGCCTGCCCCGGCTGCCTTGCACAAGGCTTCATCCCCTCTGCGTTACGCCATGCCCTCCGCACTGCTCTGTACCTTCCGCATTGCTATTCCCCGGTCTTTTCCTTCATGCCGTACTTCACATACTGGGCCTCTCTCTCCGCCTCATAGTCGGCGATCTTGTCCTTCCATATCTCCTGCAGATGAGCCTCGCCCCGACGGTCCGCAAGCCCTATCTCCTCCTGCAGGAACCTTCCCATATACCGGGCCAGCTTCTCCGCCCCGGAAAGGTTCATGTGCAGCCCTGCGTCATAGGTGTCTGTGCTATAGTCTATCCCCGTCTCCTCTGTCAGCTCAAGAAAATTGATATATGTCAGACCGTACTTTTCGGCATATGCCTCCACCTGCTCCTCCCATTCCGGATACCAGTAAGGATATAGGCTGGGAGCCTTGATCAGTATGAGCCTGACTCCCCTCTCCTCGCACAGCTCCCGCATTTTGTCCAGATATTTCCATGCATTCTCACCGAAACTGTAATCCCCAAGGATCCTGCCCGTGGGCACGTTCTCCGCAGGCCTCACGTCCACACGCATATAATAGCCGTTGTGTGAGACCTTCTTCGTGTGGAACATATACTGCACATCCGACCCGGTGAGCTCGCTCCACCTGCTGTGATAGCGCAGGATCGGAAATACATAGTCCAGAAACTTCTCCTCCGGCTTCATGGAAGCGAGGATGGCGTTCACCTTTGAAGGCGACCATTTCATTCCCTCCAGCGACATACGGTTGTAAGCCTCCTTCTGGGATTTGTCGAACTGCAGGGACTGTATATTGAAAACAGCCACGTCCGGTGTCTCATAGCGCAGAGTATCCTCCAGAAGATAATAGGACTGCCAGATATACTGCTCGGCGCTGCCCCGGATATAGCTGTTGATGCCGAATTCCTGCCAGAGCACGATGGGCGAGAAATTCTCATAGACCTCGCAGTCTCCCACGAAGATCACATCGAAGTCCTTCTCCTCTCCGTAGTACTCCGCCACAAAGGCCCCCTCCACGATGCCGTCCACATATTTTGGCACCAGCAGCCTCTGCAGGAGAAAAAGCCCCCCCAGGGCCACAGCCGCCGATACCGACACCTTTATGAAAGTCCGCACCCATGCCTTTTGTCTCATCACTAACTCCTATCGAACCGTCTTTGTCCTAGACAGTGCCCGTCACCTCTGCCTTTTTCCGTTCTGCACTGTAACATCACCCATTTCGCAGGCAGATTCATGAATCTGAAACCGAATCCCAGCCCCAATCAATATAAAATCAGCCAATATAACGCTTAGAACTGATTATAGATGAACTGGCTGGCATCATACCCGATACCGTAGGCCCCCATCAGGAGCACCGCCAGAAACAAGCCATACCAGATGGCAAACCGAAGAGGGTACACCTGCCGCCCGATCCGCTCCCGGACGCTGCCGCCGTTTCTGCGCAGCAGACTCACCACAAGCATCAGCAGAACTCCCGCCCCCAAGATCCAATAGTCCAGCATACTCAGCCCCAGCCCCAATAAGGATCCGTCCCAGAGCACCTTCCAGTTAGATGCCCCGAACATGGATGCGAAGGCCCCGAAGGTCTCCCCGATGGAGGCATAGCAGTCGAACAGGTTCAGACAGCACACCAGCAGGAAGGTGCGGCCCATCTGGAACACATTGTATATCCTGCCTCTGGCCCCGAACCGTTTGTGGAACCGCTCATAGAGCGGCTCAAGCTCCTCTGAGGCCATCAGCACGGCCCAGTTGCCCAGCCCCCACACAATGAAGTTCCAGCTGGCTCCGTGCCATACCCCCGTGGCCAGCCATACCGTGAAGGAGGATACATACATAGGCAGCCGTCTGCCCACCTTCTCGCCGAAACGCTTTTTCGAGAATTTCGTGAACCTCTGCATGGGCTTTGAGATGGACACGGGATAGAAAATGTAGTCTCTGAACCATGAGCACATGGAGATATGCCATCTGCGCCAGTACTCCTTCAGGGATTTGGAAAAATAAGGGAGATTGAAGTTCTCCTGCACCGTGATGCCCATGGTCTGGGCGATTCCGATGGTGATATCGATTCCCCCGGTGAAATCCGCATACAGCTCTATGGTATAAAACAGCATCCCCACCAGCACATAGGCGCCCTCATAGGCCCCCGCATCCCCCACGATGGTCCTCACCCCTGCAAGGATCCTGTCCGCCACAACCATCTTCTTGAAATATCCCCAGAGCACCCTCTGGAGACCGTAACAGAAAGTCTTGGCATCAAATCTGTGCTTTTCAAAAAGAGTCTTGGACAGATCGCCGAAACGGCTGATAGGCCCCTGAATCAGCTGGGGAAAAAAGGATACGAACAGTGCGAACCGAAAAGGATTCTTCTCGGCGGAAACCGTCCCTCTGTACACATCGATCAGATAGCCTATGGCCTGAAAGGTATAAAAGGAGATCCCCATGGGCAGCGCCAGCGAGAAAAAGGAAAGCTGCTGTCTGCTGCCAAATGCCGATAAGATGCCGTTCACATTGGAAATGAAGAAATTAGCATATTTCACCGCCGCCAGAATGCCCAGATTCAAAAGAAGGCACCCCACCAGCCACCTTAAACGGACACGCTTCTGCGTCTCCTTGTAGGCCTTCTTTTCCTCCTTGGACAGCTCAGCCTTGTGTTCCTTCAGATACACGGCCTGCCTCTCCGCATTCCTCTCGATCCTGCAGGCAGCAAAATAAACGGTGAGCGTCGTTACCAGAATATAAATCAGGTAATCCGCTCCCGCAATGAAATAAAAGACATAGCTTGCTGCCAGCAGAAGCGCCCACTGGCATTTCTTGGGGACGAGGTAGTATGCCAGAAGCAAGACCGCCATAAATCCCATGAACTCGTACGTTGTAAAGAGCATAGCCTACCCCGGCGCCTCCTTGCCTATTCCTCGCCCAGATCCTGAATCAGGGAGTACAGCGCCTTGGCGGAATTGAAATTCTCCGGAATAATGTCCTTTGCGGTGATGCTTACATCGAATTCCTCGCTGATCTCCGAGATCAGGTTCACGATGTCCAGAGAATCCAGAATGCCGTCGTCGATCAGGTGCTCCTCCACCTCAAAGTCCACCTCCGGATGCAGGTCGCTTAAAATCTCCAGTAATTCTTCCATTTTTCTTATCCTCTCTTTTCATAAATGTTTTTTAATGTGACTCTGTCTATTTTTCCATTTGCCGTGAACGGCATCTGCTCCAGCCTGATGATCTTGTTGGGGATCATATAACGGGGCAGCCTGCCCTTAAGCGCCTCCGTCAGCTCCTTTTCCGAAAGCTCTCCCACATAGTACAGCACGATCTTCACCTTCTTGGCATCGTAGATGCAGGCCGTCATCTGGACGCCCGCCACCATGCCTACGTTGACCTCCACCTCTCCCAGCTCGATACGGTGCCCCATATGCTTGATCTGATAGTCCTTTCTGGACACGAAGACCAGCTCTCCGGCCTCGTTGTAACGCCCGATGTCCCCGGTCTTGTAGATCACCTCCGGGTAAGCCGTATTCAGCGGATTCTGGACGAAGGCCTCCGCAGTGCGCACGGGATCGTTATAATAGCCCAGCGTCAGAGACGTGCCCCGGATGCAGATCTCTCCCTCCTGTCCGGCCTCCGCAGGCTTTCCCTCCTGGGTGAGCAGCAGAATCTCCCGGTTGGGAAACGGACGGCCGATGGGAATGGCCTCCCCCTCCGCAAATTCCCGGTCCACCCGGTAGAAGCAGCACATGCCGGTGCCCTCCGTAGGGCCGTACAGATTGGTAAAAGCAGCCTCCGGCAGGGCCTCCCTCCAGAGCCGGAACTGCTTTATGGGAAACACCTCGCTTCCGAAAGCCACCGTATGCAGATGCTCAGGCTTGACTACCTGAAAGGTGCCGAATGCGCTGATCATGGTAAGGGCGGACACCACCCAGCAGACGGTGTTGATCTTGTGCTCATTCAGGTACTCCACCAGCGCCACGGGAACCGAGAAGAGATTCCTCGGGATCAGATAGGTGGTGGCACCGAACTTCAGCGTAGGATAGAGCTCCTTCAGGCAGGCGTCAAAATATAAGGGCGTCTGGTTTCCAAACACAGTATCTTCGTTAAACTGCAGCACCTCGGAAAGCTGTTCGATATAGTCTATCACAGACCTATGGCAGGCGGCCACACCCTTGGGGATTCCCGTGGAACCGGAGGTAAACACGATATAGATGGGATCCGTGTCGATGGCTCTGCGGTAAATATCATCCAGTGCCTCGTCATCGATCTGAGTCTGTGCGATCTCGTCGTACAGAGCGATCTGGCAGTCCTTCACCTGAAACGCCGCAGCCTTTTCCGCCGTGGTCTCGTCGCAGAGGATCAGCGGCGACTGCACATTGTCCAGAATCAGCTGAATCCTGCCGCTTGGCATCTCCTCATCAATAGGCACATAAAAGCAGCCTCCTGCGATGACGCCGAAAAAGGCCGTCACCTCTTTGGGAGACTTATGCATGAAGACAACCACCGGCTTTTTATAGATTCCCTTTCTATGGAGATAGCTTCCTATGCTGCGGCTGTACCGGTAGACTTCCCTGAAGGTAAGAGACTGTGTGCCGTCAGAGTAGGCCAGCTTGTCCGGCTTTTTTCTCACGATCTGATTCAGATATTTCAATACATGATTCTGCATACTGACACCTCTCGCCCGCCCCGGCAGGCATCCCCGGCCCTCTGTTCCGTTTCCTGAGCGCCAATCTTCTTCGGCCCTAGGGTCTCCTGGCCCCGGGCCGCCATTCCCTCCGATCCTTCGGACGGCCCCTTTCCTGACCGCAGCTTCCTCTGGTTCGTCATTCTTCGGATAGTATACAGTTTGCCATATGATTTGTCAAGCGGTCTTGAAAACATACTTGAAATCCCACATATGAGAGCGTATAATAGTATAGGCCTGCTGTCGGCAGGCAAATAAATCGGGATTGGTAACATACATATGAAACAGCGCAGAATCATAGGTCTCATAGGCCTGGCCGCAGCAGCCGTACTGGGAGGCTGCGCCGCTGAGGATATCTCGCTTCCCATGATGCAGACCATCTATGCGGAACAGGCACCTGAAGGCAAAGACGGCTCTGAGGAGAAGTCTTCAAGTGCTTCCGGCAAAGAGGAGGCATCCTCTGACAGCGGCAGCTCCGGCGCCGCAGCCGGGGAATCGGGCTCCGCTGAGGATGTTCCGCCCGCTCTGGATATCCTGAGAAGCATACAGCTGGAGGCCGGCAGAGAAGAGCTTCTGGCCTCCGACCTGTTCGATCCATATAACGGGCAGCAGGTGGCGTTTCGGACCGACCTTTCTCCGGAGGAGCTCTCTGCTGCGGGCAGCGTCCATCAGGTGGATGTTGTCTATCTGGAACAGCAGGTAAGCGTCACGGTGGAGATCATCGATACCACCCCTCCTCTGATAGAGGGCGTGAAGGAGCTCTATGTGAACGCAGGGGACAGCCTTTCTTATAAGAAGGGAATCCTTCTCTCCGACAACGCCTCCGGGGAAGTCCTTCTGGAGGTCGATAACAGTCTGGTAAACCTCAACGTACCCGGCGTGTATCCGCTGCACTACATCGCTACCGACATTTCCGGCAACCAGTCCACAGCAGAGACCACAGTCACGGTGAACGAGGCGAACGCCCCTACGGAGGAGGACGCAAATGCACTGGCGGATGCCCTGATCGCCCAGCTCATCCCTGCAGAAATGACCAAATACGATGCCGCATACACCCTCTGGAACTGGTGCCGTACCAATATACGGTATGCTGCCTCCGCAGAGAACTACAGCTCCGTATGGTCAGGGGCTTATGAGGGACTGCACAAAAAAAGCGGGGACTGTTACACATATTATGCAACCTACTCCCTGCTTCTCACACGCTGCGGCATCGAAAACCTCTGTGTCGCCCGGCTGGGAGGCACCTCCGAACACTGGTGGAATCTGGTGAACGTGGGAGAGGGCTGGTATCACTGTGACGCCAGCCCCCGCCGGAAAGGGGATCCCTATCTGTGCTTCATGCAGACGGACGCACAGATTCAGGCCTACACGGAATCCTATCCCAATGTCCCCAATTATTATTCTTTTGACACTGCCCTCTACCCTGACCGGGAGACTACAGTCATCTTCGGGGACGACCCTGCTGCCTCTACTGCTCCAGAACAGTAGACCTATATTCGATTGAAGCGACACTGCCGTCCTTCAGGATCAGGCAGAGCTTCATCCCGTCCTTGGCATACACCAGCATCCCGTTCTCCTCGGTGCCGTCTCCGTAGACCTGCTGCACCTTCTCCGGCGTGTCCCCTATGCACACGCCCTCCGGCGTGGACACGGAGTCATCCTTCAACACTACTGCTGAGACCTGGTCCTTGTCCCCTGAAGGATAAGTGTACAGTTCAAATCCGCCGTAGGTATAGGTCTTGTCCAGTCCCTCGAAGGCACAACTGGCGGCTTCAAAGTAGCTCGTCGGTTCCCCCAGCGCCGCAACGACGGGCGCCGCATCCGCATCCACCTCTATGCTCGTCCCCTTGTAGACGAAAACATAGCCCTTGCCGCTTGTGGTGTCATTGGACTGCTGTCCGCCCTGAACCGACCCGGACTGCGCCGTTCCCGGCTTGGAATCCTGCCCGTTTCCGTCGATCACCCTTTCATCATCTCCGCATCCTGCCATCAAGAGCATGGATGCCGCCATCAGTAACGCTGCTAACTTTTTCATTTTCTTTTCCTCCTATTTTTAGTTCCGCCTCTTCGCTTCTGCCCCCTTTTCTGGGAAGCCTTTCCGGCCGCAGGACCATGCGTCCGTAAATCCTTCCGGGCGCTTCCGCTCCGAGGCTGTTTTAGTTCCGCCTATGCGACTTCAGTCGCATTGCGCTTCTGCCCCTAAACCCTCTTTATCAGATCTATATATTTATCCTTCAGCCGGCCGCAGGAAAGCACCGCTCCTCTGGCCAGAACCTCAAGCACGTCCAGAAATCCCGGCCCTATTGAAACGTCCCTCTTGATCAGGGACAGCTCGGTGCAGGCCAGCAGGACCACCTCTGCGCCCTTTTCGAAGAGCTGCCCTGATGCTCTTTCAAATTTTACCGGATCCGCAGGCCTTCCCGCCTTGATGTCGTCATAGATCAGGCTCATGACCATGCCCTGGCCTTCCCGATCCGGCAGAACGCATTGGATGCCCTGCACCTCAAGGGCCTTCTGCATCACTCCGCTTGAGACGGTTCCGTCCGTGGCCATGATGCCTGCCCGGGCGACGCCCGCCTCTCTCAGACACGCTGCCGTCTCGACAGGGGCATTTATGACCGGGATGCCGATCCCCTCCTCCAGCCGGCTGTGGAAATAATGTGCCGTGATGCAGGGAATCGCAATCAGCTCTGCCCCCTGGGCCGCCAGTCCCCTCCCTGCCTCTATCATCATGGGCAGGGGACTGTCGCTGCTCTGTCCCAGAATGTAACGGGTTCGGTCCGGTATTCGGGGATTGCTGTGGAGCAACAGCTCCATATGCTCCTGATCCCGCTGGGCATGGCTCATCTCCGTAACCAGCTGCAGGAAATAGACTGTCGCCATAGGGCCAAGACCGCCGATCACACCTAATTTTTTCATACCTATACCTCTCTGCCGGTCCGGACGGACGCTTTCCGTCCGTGCCCTTCCTGCCACTGCGCTCGCCGTGGGCACTCCTTCTGCGCCTTCCCTGCCGTCCCGCTTCTTTCGTCCGGCCCTCACAAGGCCGGCTTTGTGCCGCCCCCAGCCAATGCCATCTCCTGAATACTTCTCTCATGCCCCTTCCGAGGTCTGGCCGGTCTCTGCCCCGTTGATCTCCGGATATAGGGCTCGGTCATAATTATGGGACTTATCATGGCTGTTGGAATAGTCCATCATCTGCTTGTCATCCCACATAAAGATAGTAGGATGGTCTTTTCTGGGCGTGGTGTCGAAATGATACCACCCGTCCCCGATATCTACCAGATTCCAGTAATGCAGCGTGTCGCTGGGAATCTTCTCTATATCCATGTTTTTGATCCCTGCCCTTGTCAGAAGAAGCTTTGCAGTGGAAGCGTAAACATAGCAGTCGCCCTTCCTGTTCATCAGCCCCTCATAGGCCGCCTGCACCCAGTCTCCCTTGTCGGAGTCGTTGATGTAGGAAATATGCCCCATGATATAGCTGTAGATGGCCTGCAGCTTATCCATCTCGCTCATCTCCGGCTTCAGGATCCGCGCCAGAACAGAATCCCCCAGCGCATTTACTTCCTCAATATCATATTTTCTGGCCAGAACCGTAAGGTTCACCGTGAGCTGTGCCTTGTTGCCTGACGCATCGCTGGCCGTATAAGTCACCGGGTATACGCCCTCTGCTCTGGTGTTCACCTTGGAGGTGTCCACATCCAGCGTGATTCCGTCAGAGGAATTGTCCGTGACCGTCACGTCCTTTCGGTAAGAGACGGTGTCCCCCGCATATATGGTCATATCCAATGCCCCATGGATCACGGGCGGTTCATCGTCCTTCTTCAGGGTAAGCTTGGCCGTTTTCTCCACCTGATTGCCGCCCTGATCCGTAAATATAAGAGCAACCTCCTGCGTGCCCAGCTGGGAAAGATCCGGATCCTTCTTGAAGGCCGCTGTCACCTCCGTCACATCCTCCACCCTGACGGCAAAGTCAATGGCATCCTTTGGCACAAAGGCAAAGTCCTCCAGGTCTTTCACCTCCACCACCGGCGGCACCGTATCTCTCACATGAAGAATCGATGTATAGCTCTCCCCGTTCACCGTCAGAGCGATCTCGTAGTCGCCGACCCTGGCATAGTCCAGCCCGGTCATATCTGTGACGAACTGGCCGGTCTCGCCTGCTGCCACAAATTTGTCCAGTCCCGGCGCTCCCTCACCGGCCTCCATGGTCACATGCTCCGCCACTATGCTGAGATACAGCTCCGTGTCCAGCACTGTGCGGTTGTTTCCCAGATCCGTCAGCGCTATCTGCACCGGCTGAGAACCTTTTCTGGCAAAATCAGGCTCCGTCACATAGGAAACGGTCACCTTGGTGGCATCCTCGATATCCGTCACAAAGCTTTCCGGACCGCAGGTATTTCCGATGGGAAGCCTCACCTGCACCGCTTGTCCCGTAGGCGCCAGCGTATCCTCCACGATCAGCTTACATTTGTGGGTGAAGAAGCCGCTCTTTACCTTTACCTGATATTCCCCCGGCACGGTAACGTCAAAGGAATCGCCGCCCGCCACAAAAACTGCCTCTGCGTCCGGCTTTTTTATAAAGTCCGAGGGCTCTACCGCAGCCCCTGCCTGCAGTCTGATCACATGATAGGCAAGGCTGTCCACATAAAAGTATCCGCCCGCCAGCAGTGCGATCACTACAGCCAGTCCTGCCAGCAGCACCGGCATTCTGCTCCTATGGCCTCTTCCGCCGCTGCGGCCCTTATTTTTTCTATATCTTCTTCCGTCTCTGGCATCAATATAAAGCCCTTTTCCCATCCTTTCGGAATCTCCTCCCCCCGAACGGTCTCTGGCGCTCCCCCTTCTCTGAGGGCTTCTCAAATTTTCGGGATTTCTGGGTCTGCTGTTTCCCTCCCCGCTCATGGGACGCTGACCGCTGTTCCGGGGGCCGGGCCTCCCTCCTGCGTTCACGGGACGGGGGCCTCCGTTCTGAGGTCTGGGGCGGTCCTGCCCATTTGCCGGGCGCCGGACGCTGTTCTGAGGCCCGGTTCTCCTCTCTGCATCCGTGGGGCGGGAACCCTCCCTCCGGGATCTGGGGCTGTCCTGTCCATCCGTGGAACGCTGACTGCTGTTCCGGGGTCTTGCTCTCCCATCTGCATCCGCAGGCCGCAAACCCTCCCCCCGGGATCTGGGGCCGTCTTGTCCATCCGTGGGACGCTGACTGCTGTTCCGGGGTCTTGCTCTCCCATCTGCATCCGCAGGCCGGAAACCCTCCCTTCGGGATCCGGGGCTGTCCTGTCCATCCGTGGGACAAAACCCGCCGTCATTCCGGGGGCGGCCAGCTGCCCTTCCACCTGCCGGGCGCTGCTCTCTGCTCCGATAATTGGCAGACCTGCCGATCACTTCAATCTCTTCCGAATGTCCGGATCCGGGCAGCTCTTGTGCGCTTGCGGACCCCGGAACAGTATTCCGGGGTCTTGGCCTCTCTTGTATCGTAGGACCTGGTGCTCCATTCCGGGGACGGGCAGCCGGTCTTTCGCCTGCCGGGCGATTCCGCTCCGGCCTACGGTTCGAGCCTGCGCCGTTCTCCGATGCCGACCTGCCCTCAGAAGCTGTCGGACGTCTCCGGGCACTCCCGGTTCCGGGCCTTGGGCCGGCCTCTATATTCACGGGCGGCCCAAGCTGCCTCTCGCTTTTCTGCCCCATACCCTCTTCTATGCTCACAAGAGGAACCCGGGGAGCAGAGCGGCCCGCGGCTGCCCTGGGCTTCGCAGCCCTTCCCCCTTTGGGTCTATGTGTATTTTTCGGATTCTCTGTGTCTATCTGTCTTCTGATACTTCCCGAACCTCTGGAGACACTTATAACATCGACATGCTCCTGCCCTGTCTCTCCGGCATCTGCATACTCTTCGCCATACACACTGTTCTTATTCATCGTCATCCCATTTTAAAGCATATTTGTTATGCTTTGCATACTTGCCTGCCTTGCATACCCGCTATGCTTTCTCCAAGAAGCCTTCTTGTCCTTTTGCATAAAGAATCAAACTCTGCACACCGTTACTCAGAACAGTAACATTTTAATGCATACGGCATACCTTGTCAACACTGAAGAAAGAGAAGCCTGCATTCTACACTTGCGCATATTTGCGCTGGATGAAGCTCTTCGCCTTCTGGTTGTCCTCAGGCTTCGTATCCAAATCAAACTGACCGAAGGTATTCTCTGCATCTTCTATAACGCTTTGCCCGCTATGTTACATACTGCCTTCCACGTTCTGTCCCTCTTTTACTTTGGCATATACTTTAACCGTATCGCCTACTCTGAATT
>CANOFQ010000046.1 GCA_947565325.1 uncultured bacterium | reverse complement strand
TGCATTCATAGTAAATGCTCCGATCCTCCGACTCCCTGAGGCACTGTTTGATCAGCTCGCTCTTCCCGATCCGCCGCCTGCCATAGATCAGCGCAGTCATGAGTCCATCCGCTGCCAGCATCTTATGAATCTGTTTTCTCTGCCTTTCCCGGCCGTGAAAATTCATTCGGTCACCTCCGACTCGGACTTCCTCGACTCGGCAGATTCCGAGTCGGAACCTGCCGAACTAAATTCAGTATAAGATGCCAGATGCCAGATGTCAAGACCTATGAGTCAATCGCTACAAAAATGACACCATAAAAGCTCTGCCTATCATCAGGGCTCCAGCCTATGGATGTCCCTCGGGAAAAGGCAGGCCTGCCGCAGATTCTCAAAGCCCAGAATTCTGGCCGTAAGCCGCTCCAGCCCGATCCCCAGTCCCCCGTGGGGCGGCATGCCGTGCCTGTGCATCATCAGAAAGCCCTCGAAGGCCGCCGGATCCATGCCACGTCTGCGCAGCTTCTCCAGCTGCATTTCGTAATCGTGGATGCGCTGTCCCCCGGTAGTGATTTCCAGCCCTCTGAAAATCAGGTCAAAGCTCAGGGTCTCCCCGGGATTTTCAGGATCCTCCATCACATAAAAGGGACGTTTCGGTTCCGGATAATGGGTCACGAACACAAAGTCGCTGCCCCATCTGCGCTTCACGATCTGTGACAGCAGCTTTTCTTCCTCCGGTTCAAAGTCGTGACATTCCGCCGACATATGCCCCCGTTCCTCTGCAATCAGCCGCTTGGCCCGGTCAAACTTTATGGCAGGAATCCCCGTGGCGTCCCTGCCCTCCACATATCCCCAAGCATCCTTGTCCGCCGCACATTCCCCACGCTCCCCACAGAGCATATTTCCCTCTGCCGCTGCTGATTCTTTGCATCCTGCGCTGTTTTCTGGTGCTGCTGTCTTCAAGCAAGCACTCTCATTGGAGAAAGCGCTCCCATCGGAAAAAGCCCCCTCGCTGCCGAACAGACTCCCTGCCTCCGCCAACTGTGGCAGACAGACCTGCAGCAGCTTCAGCTCATAGGCGTATTCCTCCGCCAGCGTCTCCAGAACCGTCTGCAGCATCCTGACCTCCGACTCCATGATGTCCCGGAAGCTTTCGATATACCCCATCTCGAAGTCAATGCCGGTGTATTCATTGAGATGCCTTGCCGTGTCATGCTTCTCCGCCCGGAATACGGGCCCTACCTCGTAAACCCTTTCAAAGACCCCCACCATCATCTGCTTGTAGAACTGGGGGCTCTGGGCCAGATAGGCCTCCCTGCCGAAATAGTCCAGTCTGAAAATATTGGCTCCTCCCTCCGCCCCTGCGGATACAATTTTGGGGGTATGGATCTCCGTAAAATTCTCTTTCTCGAAAAAACGTCTGCAACCCCTCAGGATCCCGGCCTGAATCCGGAACACAGCCCTTTCCTTTTCGTTTCTCAGCGTCAGCGGCCTGAAGTCCAGCTTATTTTCCAGTGAGGTGTCCACCAGCTTCTGATTGATCACGATGGGCATGGGTTCGGCAGGTCTGGACAGATATTGTACCTCTATGATGTGAAGCTCCACTCCTGCTTTGGCTCTTTCCTCCTTCACGACCTCCGCCTTCAGTCTCACGCAGGCCTCTTCTGTCAGTTCATTCATCAGTTCCACCCGGTCGCAGATACACTGCACGATACGGCGGGGTGTACGCAGCAGGCAGAAGCAGAAGCCCCGCATCTTCCTGATCTTGTAGATGCTGCCATGAACCAGAATCGTTTCACCGATGTGCGCCGCCAGCATTTCCCCCGGTACTTCCCTCGCCGCTATTCTCTTCTTGGATTCTGACATTTCCTTGGCTTCTTCCCTTCCCTCTGCTTCTCTTTTTCTCTCTGGTTTTTCCCTTTCCTCCACCATACCTATTTCCTCCATTTCTTTTTGGATTTGTATTGCGCTAAGCCTCTGCTCTGTCTCCATTCGTCTCTTCCATTCCTTTCTTTCATTCACGCCGCACCTCTTGTGTGGCTGTGCGCCCTTCTCTTCCATAGGCTTCTCTTCCACATACTTCTCTTTCATGGGCTTCTCCGCCTAATCCGGCCGCTGGTCCCCAATAAACATAAAGTCCTTTTGCCGTGCGGTACGATCCATTCGGGCATCGTCTATATGCCTCATACCATCACCTTCTCTCAATGCGGAAACATTCCCTTTCCGATGCTCCATTACGCCTTCCAATACTTCACTGCACCAAAACCCACCAAGAAAACAATAAAAACACAAAAAAGGAACCATAAACCGTATCTCTACAATCCATGGTTCCCTTCTTTATCCCGGCCTGCGCCATAGGCAGCGTTTGGGCCATTATCACTTCGGGCACCACGGCATCACAAGCAGCGCCTGCAGCCGTGGATACCACCGCTACAAGCGCTCCCTATCGTCGTCCCTATTGACAATGGTCAAACTGATACGAAGCATTCTCTCTGTCTCCTTTTGTTCGACTTACTTGCAGATGCCTATTATGCCGCCTCTTTCCCAGTTTCTTTCTGGGGTCATTCTTTTTTGGTCATTTTTTCTGATGCCTTATCACATCGAATGCATCATTGCAGCAAATATCTCCTCGCACCGATTATCTCATTACACCAAACATACACTGTCCCCTATTTCTCCACCAGCAGCGACCTTCCCGTCATCTCCGCAGGCTGCTCCTTGCCCATGATCTGGATCAAAGTGGGAATGATATCCGCCAGACAGCCGTTCTCCCTGAGGGTATAGGCTTCGTCATAGTTCACCAGAATGAAAGGCACCTGATTGGTGGTATGGGCAGTAAAGGGCTCTCCCGTCTCATAATCCACCAGCATCTCCGCATTGCCGTGGTCCGCACAGATGAACATGGCCCCGTCCATCTCCTTGATGGCATCCACTGCCCTGCCCACGCATTCGTCCACTGCCTCCACTGCCTTGACGGCTGCGTCCAGAACACCGGTATGTCCCACCATGTCCGGATTCGCAAAGTTGATGATAATGACATCATACTTGTCGGAACGAATAGCCTCGCAGAGCTTATCGCAGACCTCGTAGGCGCTCATCTGGGGCTTCAGATCATAGGTGGCCACATCCTTGGGAGAATTTACCAATACCCTGTCTTCTCCCTCGTTAGGCTCTTCCACGCCCCCGTTAAAGAAGAAGGTCACATGAGCGTATTTCTCCGTCTCGGCGATGCGGGCCTGCTTCATGCCGCCTGCCGCCAGCCACTCCCCGAAGGTATTCGTGACGGACACCTTGTGGAAGGCCACGTCTTTGTTGGGAATGGTGGGGTCGTAATCGGAAAAGCATACATAGGTAATGTTCATTCTGGGGCCTCTGTCAAAGCCCTTGAAGTCATCGTCACAGAACGCTCTGGTAATCTCCCTTGCCCTGTCAGGACGGAAATTAAAGAAGATAATGGAGTCACCCTCCTGAACGGTAGCCACGGGCTTTCCGTCCTCCATTGCCAGAGTGGGCTTCACGAACTCGTCCGTCTCCCCCCTGTCGTAGGATTCCTGAATGCCGCAGATGCCGCAGGCGGCGGTGAGTCCCTCCCCCTTCGTCATGGCATCGTAGGCCAGCTTCACTCTGTCGTAATTGTTATCCCTGTCCATGACATAATACCGTCCCATGACGGATGCGATCTTACCCACGCCGATCTTCTCCATCTCGGCGGCAAGAGCCTGCGCATACTCCTTCCCGCTGGCAGGAGGCGTGTCGCGGCCGTCCAGAAAACAGTGTACGTACACCTTCTTCAGGCCGTTCCTCTTTGCCAGCTCCAGCAGGCCGTACAGATGGGTATTGTGGCTGTGGACGCCGCCGTCGCTCAGCAGGCCCATCAGATGAAGGGCGCTGTCATTTTTCTTACAGTTTTCCACCGCCTTCAAAAGGGCTGGATTCTCAAAGAACGTGCCGTCCTGAATTTCCTTGGTGATCCTGGTCAGTTCCTGATACACGATCCGCCCTGCGCCCATGTTCAGATGCCCCACCTCGGAATTTCCCATCTGCCCTTCCGGAAGCCCCACCGCCATTCCGCTGGCGTTGCCCCTCACGAAGGGACATTCCCTCATCAGCCTGTCCATCACCGGCGTCTTCGCCAAAGCCACCGCATTCCCCTCGGTCTTTTCATTGAGGCCGTATCCATCCAGAATCATCAAAACCACTGGTCTCTTACTCATGCTCTCTCTCCTTATGCCCTTCTTCCCGTGCCGCCGGATTCGTGGCCGGAAGATGATTTTCTATGCGGAAGATGCCTATAAGCGCCTCTCCCTTCCCTACTTTCCGATTATACACCGAAAAAAGCCCCCGTGCAACTGTATCTTTTCGTATCTTTCCCTTTCCTCGTCTTCTCCCCGGATGCCTCCTCCCGATTCAACAAAACATTTTGCAGGAATCTTTAACGCAATCCTGTTCATCGTAAAAGCCCAGCCCGACACCCTTTATGAGGTTTTTGCGCCGCACCTGCGGCATAGCCTCTCCCAGTTGACAAACACCTCTTCCCTTCGTATAATATTCACAAACAAATGGTTTATCATACAGACCATGCAACACCATACATACGGAGGGTAAGACCAAATGAAAAGCATTCGCACCAAAATCACCTTATGTTTCATTCTGACGCTTCTGATCTCTTTGCTGGGGGCAGGAATCTCCGGCATCATCCCAAGCTACAACAGCATACTGTCCACCGTCGACTACATGATGAGCGAAACGGCAGGACTGGCGGCGGAGCGGGTGGAGCAGGAGCTTTCTGCTTACAAAAATGTTGCTATGGACACGGGCTGCATTCCTCAGCTGTCCGACCCGGAGGTGGCCATAAACGAGAAGCAGAGCATCATTCAGGAGCGCTGCGCCATGCACAATTTCCAGCGGGGAAACATCATCGGCGTAGACGGCATCAGCATCTTTGACGGAAAGGACTATTCCGACCGGGAGTATGTGCGGCAGGCCATGCAGGGCAATGTCTACGTGTCGGAGCCGCTGATCAGCAAGATCACCGGAGAGCTGTCCATCATGGTGGCCGCTCCCCTCTATGCGGAGGGAGTCTACGGCTCCCAGATCGCAGGCGTGGTGTATTTCGTTCCCCATGAGACCTTCCTGAACGATATCGTGTCCTCCATTCAGATCGGCGACAACAGCAGGGCTTACATGATCAATAAGTCCGGGGACACTATTGCCGACGTCACCCTTGACACCATCACGGTCCAGAACATTGAAGCCGAGGCAGAGACCGATCCGTCCCTGAAAGATCTGGCAGCCGTCCATGCATCCATGCGCCGTGGCGAAATCGGTTTCGGCAGCTATGAAAACACAGAGGAAGAGATGTTTATCGCCTATGCTCCCGTGAAAGACACCGACGGCTGGAGCATTGCGGTGACTGCGCCCCGGATGAACTATCTTGCCGACACCTTCAGAGGCATATCCATCAACACCACCGTGATGATCATTTCCATATTGATCTCCGCCATAGTGGCCCTGCTGCTGGCAAACAGCATCAGCAGGCCCATGAAGGCCTGCGCCAAGCGGATGAAGCTGCTGGTGGAGGGGGATCTGGAGACTCCCATGCCCAAGGTCAAAGGGCGGGACGAGACCGCCATGCTGGTCAGATCCACGGGAGACCTGGTAAACGGCCTCAGTGCCATCATCAACGATATCAGCTATTTGCTGAACCAGCTGGCAAACCAGAATCTGGACATCCACACCCGGCATGAGGAGGTTTACACCGGAAGCTTCCAAAACATACTGCTCTCCATGCGTCACATGAAGGTGCAGCTGAACCAGATCATGTGGCAGGTCAACTCCTCTGCGGACCAGGTTTCCTCCGCCAGCGACCAGCTCTCCTCCAGCGCCCAGACCCTCAGTCAGGGAACGGTGGAGCAGGCCGGCTCCGTGCAGCAGCTGGCAGCCCAGATCAACGAGATTTCCCAGCAGGCCAAGGATACGGCAAAGGGCGCTCTGGAGGTCCGCAGCCAGACCCATCTGGCCGGTGAAGAGGTTTCCCAGTGCAACCGGCAGATGCAGAAGCTCATGGATGCCATGGACAAGATTCAGACCTGCTCCAATGAAATCGAAAAGATCCTGAAGACCATAGAAGACATTGCGTTCCAGACCAACATCCTGTCCCTGAACGCCGCCGTGGAGGCCGCCAGAGCGGGCACCGCAGGCAAGGGCTTCGGCGTGGTGGCGGAGGAGGTGCGCACCCTGGCGGGCAAGTCCGCAGCAGCCGCCCAGAACACCTCCACCCTCATCGAACGTTCCGCCGAGGCAGTGAGGGAGGGATCGGAAATCGCCGGACAGACGGCGGACATTCTTATGGGCGTGGTGGACAGCATACAGTTCGTGGTAGGTTCCATAGACAATATCGCCACGGTGTCCAACGACCAGTCCGAGGCCGTATGGCAGGTTTCCGAGGGTATCAATCAGATTTCCGCAGTGGTGCAGAGCAACAGCTCCACGGCCCAGGAGGGTGCCTCCGCCAGCGAGCAGCTCTCCACCGAGGCAGCCGGCCTGAAACGTCTGGTGAACCAGTTCACTCTGGCGTCAAACTGATCCGCTCTCCCGGCCCTGGTCCCTATACGGATTCCGGGGCCGGAAAGCCAGGCATCCTATGCCGCCTATACGGCTCCGGCGGCTCCCTCAAACTGAGAATTATACAGCTCCGCATAGAATCCGCCTCTGGACAGCAGCTGGTCATGGCTGCCCTGCTCCACGATGTCGCCGTCCTTCATAACCAGGATCACGTCGGCATCCCTGATGGTGGAAAGCCTATGGGCGATGACAAAGCTGGTGCGTCCCTTCATCAGATTGTTCATCGCCTTTTGTATTCTGATCTCCGTTCTGGTGTCCACGGAGCTGGTGGCCTCGTCCAGAATCAGAATCGGGTTGTCCGCCAGAATGGCTCTGGCGATGGTGATCAGCTGCTTCTGCCCCTGAGACACATTTCCCGCATCCTCGTTCAGCTCCATCTGGTACCCGCCGGGAAGAGTCTGAATGAACCGGTGCACATGGGCAGCCTTGGCCGCAGCCACCACCTCCTCGTCCGTGGCATCCAGTCTTCCGTATCTGATATTCTCCATGATGGTTCCGTTAAAGAGCCATGTGTCCTGCAGCACCATGCCGAAGCCCTCCCGCAGCTCGCTGCGGTTGAACTCCCTGACATCATGGCCGTCCACCCGGATGGCCCCGCCGTTCACGTCATAGAACCGCATAAGGAGCTTTACCATGGTGGTCTTGCCCGCTCCCGTGGGCCCCACGATGGCCACCATCTGTCCGGGCTCCACCTGACAGCTGAAGTCGTTGATAATGGTCTTGTCAGGCTGGTAGCCGAAGCGCACATGGTCGAAGGTGACCGCTCCGCAGATCTTCTTTACTTCCGCCGCTGCGGCCACGGTCACGTCCTCCTCCTCTTCCTCCAGAAACTCGAACACCCTTTCCGCCGCTGCGGCCGTGGACTGGAACATATTGGAGACCTGGGCCACCTGGGTGATGGGCTGGGTGAAATTCTTCACATACTGGATGAAGGCCTGGATCTCCCCCACCTCGATGACACCCTTCACCGCCAGCATGCTGCCGCTGACCGCAACCGCCACATACCCCAGATTCCCCACGAAGCTCATGATGGGCTGCATCATGCCGGAGATGAACTGGGACTTCCATGCGCTCTGATAAAGGATCCTGTTGGTCTCCCCGAACTCTCTCAGGCTGGCCTCCTCCCTATTGAAGGCCTTGATGATGTTCTGGCCGCTGTAGACCTCCTCGATCTGTCCGTTGATCTTGCCCAGATAGGTCTGCTGGGCGACGAAATATTTCTGGGAATGCTTGACCACCACGCCGATCAGGCCGCCGGACACCGGCAGGATCACCAGAGCGATCAGAGTCATCACGGGACTGATGGAAAGCATCATGATCAGAATGCCCACTATGGTAGTCAGCGAGGTGATCAGCGTCGTGATGCTCTGGCTCAGGCTCTGCCCCAGCGTATCCACGTCGTTGGTGATGCGGGACAGCACCTCGCCTACCGTCCGGGACTCAAAATAGGCCATGGGCATCCGGTTGATCTTTTCCGAGATTTCCCGGCGGAACCGGAAACAGAGCTTCTGGGAAACCTCCGTCATCACCAGCCCCTGCACGAAGGACAGCAGGGCGCTCAGGGCGTACAGTCCCAGAAGAAACAGCAGTATCTCCCCGATGCGCCCGAAGTCGATGCCTCCCGTGCCGCTAAACTTGGCCATCATGCCATTGAACAGCTCCGTGGTGGCCCTTGCCAGCACCTTGGGTCCTGCGATGTTGAATACCGTGCTGCCTGCGGCAAAGAGCATCACGGCGATCATGGCGATCCTGTACCTGCCCATATAAGCCATCAGCTTCCGTGCCGTCCCTTTGAAGTCTCTGGCCTTTTCTCCCGCCATCATCCTGCCTCCGGGACCGTGGGGGCCGTGGCCGGGCATCCTTCCGGCGCCTCTTCTCTCTCCGCTCATCCTGCCGCACCTCCCTTCAGCTCCGCCTCGGACAGCTGTGATTTTGCAATTTCCCTATACGCCTCGCAATCCCGCAGAAGCTCCCCATGGGTGCCCATGCCTGCGATCCTGCCCTCGTCCAGCACGATGATCTGATCCGCATGAAGAATGGTGCTGATGCGCTGGGCCACGATGATCACCGTGGCGTCCCCGGTCTTCTCCCGCAGGGCTCTGCGAAGGGCTACATCCGTCTTGTAGTCAAGCGCGGAAAAGCTGTCATCAAACAAGAATATCTTCGGCGACTTGGCGATGGCCCTTGCAATGGACAGCCTCTGCTTCTGGCCGCCGGACACGTTGGTGCCGCCCTGCGAGATCTCGCTGTGATACCTCTCTGGCTTGCCCTCTATGAACTCCGACGCCTGAGCGGTCCTGGCCGCCGCCTCCATCCATGCGTCGCTGATGTCTTCCCCGCCGAACTTCAGATTGGAGGCAATGTCCCCGGAAAACAGCACGGCCTTCTGGGGCACATAGCCCAGAAGACTCCTCAGCTTATGCTGGGACACCCGTCTGATATCCACCCCGTCTACGGTGATGCGGCCCCCCGTCACGTCGTAGAATCGGGGGATCAGGTTCAGCAGAGTGGACTTTCCGCAGCCGGTGCTGCCGATTATAGCGGTGGTCTCCCCGGGTCTGGCCGTGAACGTCAGACCTTTCAGGGCGTCCTCCTCCGCCCCCGGATAGCGGAAGGACACGTTCTCAAAGGCCACCGTTCCCTTGGCGTCCGCCAGCAGGGAATCCTGGGCGTCCTCGCTGTCCTGAACGGCAGGCTCCGTGCCTATGACCTCCTCGATGCGCCCTGCGGCTACCCCGGCTCTGGGCAGCATCACGGAAATCATGGTGAGCATCAGAAAGGCCATGACGATCTGCATGGTATAAGTGATGAACGCCAGCATATCGCCCACCATCAGTCTTCCCAGATCGATGCCCTTCGCTCCGAACCATACGATCATAATACTGATGCCGTTCATGATCAGCATCATCACGGGCATCATCACGTTCATGACCCGGTTGGTGAACAGCTGCGTCCGCATCAGGTCTCTGTTTGCCCTATCGAAACGCTCCTCCTCGAATTTCTCCCGGCTGAAGGCCCGGATCACCGGAACTCCCGTCAGGATCTCTCTGGACACCAGATTCAGGCGGTCCACCAGCGTCTGCATCTTCTTGAACCTGGGCATGGCCACCGCCATCAGCACGCATACCAGCGCCATGATCAGAGCCACCGCCACCACGATGATCCATCCCATGCCGGTTCTGGTGCGCAGCACCTTCACCACGCCGCCCACCCCGATGATGGGGGCGTACACCACCATCCGCAGCATCATGACCACCACCATCTGCACCTGCTGTATGTCATTGGTGCTTCTGGTGATCAAAGATGCGGTGGAGAATTTTTCCATCTCCCCGTGGGAAAAGGACACCACCTTCGTAAACACCCTCTCCCTCAGGTTCAGGCCCAGTCTGGCTCCGATTCTGGAGGCCAGCAATCCCACCAGTATGGCGGCCGCCATCATCACCACCGAGTAGAGGAGCATCCTGCCTCCCGTCTCCAGCAGATAGTTCCTCTGGAACCTGCCCAGATCCGTCCCCAGCCTCTCGTATTCCTCCTGCACGAACAGCACCGCCCGCTGGGCGATCAGAGTGTCCCCCGCCTCCCCCAGCCCCTGCCGCACCTGCTCCCGCAGCTGCAGAATCATGGCATCGGGCATCTCCCCTGCCGGGGCACCTCCCTGAGGAACGTCCCCTGCTGAAATGTCTCTCATCAGGGCATCAGCCTCTCCCGACTCCAGCGCCGACAGAATCAACATGGGAATTCCCAGACACTGGTCCAGAGCCTCTCTGTCCTCCTTGCTCCCACGAAAGACGTAGATCCCGTCCTCGCTGCGCTCATAGGCGGAAGACAGCAGCGCCCTCTCCTCCCCGGTCATAAGCATGGACAGCCCCGCATAGGCGGACTCGCCCATCTTCTCCGGCACGCCGTCCCGGATTCCCTTCTGACCGATGCCCACGTCCACAATGTCCGCCGTGTACTGGGGCAGCGCCAGATCGCAGTACGCCTGCACCACCAGCAGAGCGATGATGGCCAGCACGGACCATTTGGATTCCTTTAAATATCCGAAAATCTTCAGCATGGCCCTCTCCTTCCCAAGTCCAAATTCTTCCAAAACGAATGTTCTTCCATTATAAAAAGGCCCGCCGGCGAATGCAATAAAAAAAGAATTAAAAAAAGCTAAAAAACTACCGCAAAAAAAGAAAGACCCAAAGCCTTGGCAACATCTCTGTGTCCTTCTTTTGATCCTCATTTCTATTTGATTTTAGGCACCAACAATGTTCTGCAGCCACACGCCCTTTTTCACCAGCACGAAGCCGATGACGCACTTGATCCAGTCTGCGATCTGCACCATGGCAAAAATAGCGATGACGGGGATGGCCGTAAAGCGGCTCAGCGCATAGGCCACCGGAACGCTGACACACCAGACGAACACGCTGTCGAACAGAAAGGTGACGATGGTCTTCCCTCCTGACCGGAGGGTGAAATAGGCGGCATGCATGAACGCCGCCTGCGGCATGAAGATCGCCTGGGCCACGATGAACTGCACCGCCAGAGCCTTCACGTCATCCGTGGTATTGTAGATCCGGGGGAACAAGGGCGCTATGAACACCATCAGCAGGGCCACCCCGATGCAGGTGAACACGGAAAAGGCAATGATCTTGTTATCCGTGTCTCTGGCCTCCTTCATCTTTCCAGCCCCCAGGAGCTGTCCGATGATGATCGCCACTGCGTCCCCCATGGCGATGAACACCACGTTGAACACATTGTTGATGGTATTGGCGATGTTCAGGCCCGCAATGACGCTCAGACCTCTCACGGAATAGCACTGGGTGAGCATGGCCATGCCCGCCGACCACATGGTCTCGTTGATCAGCAGGGGAGCGCCCTTCACAAAATATTTCGCCGCCAAGTGTCCCGGCACCTTCAGAGTGCGGTAGATTCCTTCTATGTACGGGTTCTTCTCCCTATGGGTATGGGTCCAGAGGATGACGATGGCTGCCTCCACGTATCTGGACACCACCGTGGCCACCGCTGCGCCCACCACGCCCAGCGCAGGCAGGCCGAACTTCCCGTAAATCAACAGATAGTTCAGGCACAGATTCACGAACACCGCTGCGATTCCCGCCTTCATGGGCACCACGGTCTCCCCGCATTCCCGCAGAGTGCTCACATAAATCTGTACCATCATGAAGGCGGGCAGACCGAACAGCATCACCCTCAGATAGCTGCTGCCATAGCGCAGGGCCGCCTCCAGGTCGCCCCCGTCGCTGCTGCCGCTTAAATACATCTGGATCAGGCCGCCCCCTGCAGTCAGAAACAGCAGCAGCGCCCCGGCCGTGAGAATCAGCGCCATCCAGAATTTATAGCGGAAGGTCTGCCGGATTCCCTCCTGATCCTTCTGCCCGAAATACTGGGCAGTGAAGATCCCCGCCCCCGCAAGCCCTCCGAAAACGCATAGATAGTATACCATCATCAGCTGGTTCACGATGGCCACCCCGGACATCTGCTCCGTGCCCACCTGCCCCACCATGATATTGTCCAGAAGCCCCACGAAATTGGTGATGCCGTTCTGAATCATGATGGGAACCGCCACCGCCAGCACCATGCTGTAAAAGGCCTTGTCTCCGATAAACCGCTTTTTCGCTCTCTCCAGCATAAATATCACCTCACATTCGGTACCGATAACCTCCGCCGCAATTTGGCGCAGTCTATTCATTATACCTCATTATTTCATAAATGCAAGGCATATTTTTGTGTTTTCACGGAAGACATATTTTTTGTTTTCACGGAAGGCATTCCCCGTCCATGGCGTAAGCCTCCCTCTGCTTCCTGAACATGGCCGCATACACGCCGTCTCTTTCCATCAGCTCCCTGTGGGTGCCCGTCTCGCATATGGTTCCCTGATCGAGCACCAGAATCTTGTTGGAAACAGATCCCTGAGAAAGTCTATGGGAGACCGTAAGGGATATCTTCCCCTCCGTCATGCCATAAAACTTTCTGTAAAGCTCCTCTTCCATCCCCGGATCCAGATTGGCGGCAGGCTCGTCCAGCACAAGAATCTGGGCATCCTTGTAAAGGGCCCTGGCGATTCCCAGCCTCTGCTTCTCTCCCCCGGAAAGCTCTGTCCCCGTCTCCGAGAACAGTCTTGTGAGGCAGGTCTTCTCCCTGTCCTTCAGCTGTCCTACCGCACTGTCCAGCCCTGCCCTTTCCAGACAGTCCCGGAGACGCAGGCCATCCGTTGCGCCCTCCTCCCTCATGCTTACATTTTCCTGAATCTGAAAAGAAAACAAGGAAAAGTCCTGAAATACCGTAGCTATCAGGGAATAATACTCCTGATCCGGAATCTCGCCGATCTCCCGGTGGTTCACATAGATTTTTCCCTCGTCCGGCCGGTAGAATCTGCAGAGCAGCTTTATAATGGTGGTCTTGCCGGAACCGTTCCTGCCTGCCAGCATCGCCCTGTCCCCCCGGCGCAGCTCGAAGGAAACGTCATGCAGTACCTTCGTCTCAGTCCCCGGATAGGAAAAGCTGACGTTCTCGAATCGGATGGTCTCTATCCCGAGCTTTCCGGAATCCGTTTCCTCCTGCTTCCTCTTCCCGGCAGGCTCCTCCGATTTTCCTTCTGTGCCATTTCCCATATCCACCACCTTGTCAAAGTCACTGCAGGCAAGCAGCCTCTGGCCCAGCTCAAACAGCTGGTCCGTGACCCTTGACAGCGTTGCGGAAAGCAGTGTCACCGCAGAAAAATATAAAGAAAAATCAGCGATGGACAGACGGCCTTCCATATAATAATCCGCCAGCACAAGAAGAATCACCACGTTCTGCAGGGCCGAGGCTATGGACAGAAAGGCCTCGAACAGTCTGTACTGCCGGAAGGACTGCAGCTGCAGCTCCACCATTCTGTCCCGGAAGGCGCTGATCTTTCCTGCCATCCAGCCCTGCCCGTTGTTGACCCGCAGCTCCTTGGCCGCTCCCGCCGCATAATACTGCAGATAATCCAGATATCCTCCCACCTTATTGTTGGCGGCTTCCTCCAGCCGCCGCCCCGCATCATGGCGAAACCGTATCACAGACAGTGCGATCTTGACTCCCAGCACGGCCCCTGCCAGCAGGAAAAACACCAGATTCAGCCTGACGAGGACGGCACCCAGCCCCAGTATGGTCACTGCCGCCGAAAACAGATTCCGCAGGATCCCCATCATGTCCGAAAGGCCCGAGACGTTGGCCGCCATGAGAATCTCCTCCTGATAGACGGCATTTTCGATCTCCTTCAGCTCTGCGTTCATGGCCGTCCTTCCTATCTTCAGCTGAAGGGCCGTCCGGAAGCCCGCTATGGACATGTCCGCCTTATAGGTCAGAAGATTCTTCGCCATATAGGCGGCGGCCAGAATCCCGCAGTACCAGCCGATCACCCCCAGAATCTCCCCATAGGCCCTCTCCCCCGTCAGAAACTCTATGATGAGCTTGGGCATCCACACGCCTGTCAAGGGAATCAGGGAGGAAACAAAAATCAGGGGAACCGTCCAGCTATAGTAGGACGGCTGATACCTGCCCAGCAGCCTGAAAGCGCCGGCGATTGTCTTTCTCTTCTTATTCTTCATACAGTCCGCCCTCCCCCGTGTAGTATTTTGCCTGATTTCTGTACAGCTTCCCATAAAGCCCCTCTTTCCCCATAAGCGCCTCATGGGAACCGCTCTGTACCAGTCTGCCCTCCGCAAAGACTAGCAGTCTGTCGCTCTGTCTGGTCGAGGAGAGCCTATGGGAGATCATCAGGGAAGTCTGCTTCTCCCCTGTGCGTCCCATCTGGGAAAACAGCTCATACTCTGCCAGCGGATCTAAAGAGCTGGTGGGCTCGTCCAGTATCAGCAGGCCCGCCTGCTTCAGAAGGGCTCTAGCTGCGGCAAGCTTCTGGCCCTCGCCCCCGGAAAGCTCCACCCCGTCAGGATCCAGCGTCTTGTACAGAGAGGTCTCTATGCCTTCAGGCAGGCCCGCCACCCTTTCCGCAAGCCCCGCCCGCTCCAGCGCCTTTTGCAGCCTCTCCTCCTCTTGAGCCCTGCCAAAGCACAGATTTTCCCTCACCGAATAGGCAAAGACGAAAAAGTCCTGCAGGACGGCCCCGATCTGTTCATAATATTCCTCTGCTGCCAGCTCCCGTATGTCTCTTCCGTTGATCCGGATGACTCCCGCCGTGGGCTCGTACAGCCGCAGAAGCAAATTTACCACCGTGGTCTTCCCTGCGCCGTTGGGCCCCACCAGGCTCACCCTTTCCCCCGGGGATACATGGAAGCTCACATCCCTCAGGGCCTCCTGCTCCCTGCCGGGATACCGGAAACTCACATGCTCAAAGTCAATGGAGGGGCAGCCCCCCGCTCCCCGACTTTTCTCCCCGGTGCTCCGGCTTCCGTAAACCCTGCTGTTCTCGGAAATAAAGGTGTCATATTCGTCCATAAGGCCGGTATATGCGCACATCTCCCGGATCTCAGCCAGATTTTCAAAAAATCCCCCCAGAACCGAGGTGAACAAGGTGGCTGAAGACAGCAGCACCGTATACTCTGCTATGGAAATCTCTTTGCGGTAAACCATATAAGAGAACACCGCCAGCATGCACAGCAGCTGCAGGACGGTACAGAGATCGGAAACGCTCCGCCCTCCCGCATTTTTCCTGCCAAGCCGCCTCTGTCTGCCCAGCTGCTCTTCTGCGCTTTCTATGTATTTTCCGGCAATCAGCCCCTCCCCTCCGTAGATCCTTATGTCCTTGGCATAGGCATAGTCCGTCATGACCTTGTACAGATAGTTGCACTGCCTCTCCTGACTGGTCATCTCTCTCTTATATTGGTATTCCGCCTTTTTCTGCCGAAAGGACATCCTTATGGGCGGCACCGCCAGCAAGAGGATGCACAGCAGCAGCAAGGGATGAACCGCCGTAAAGATCCATAAAATTCCGGT
>CANOFQ010000045.1 GCA_947565325.1 uncultured bacterium | reverse complement strand
CAGAACGAAGCAAAGATCACGAAAAAAGTAAGCGATTTTTTGCTTCTCAAGGTAGTTCTCTTTAAATACCCTATAAAGGAATCTTCGATTAGGGGCTCTTCTCTGTATTTTGGGGCTCTGGTTAAAAACCGAAAATCGTTTTTCAAAAGCAAGAGCACGGGCTTCTTTAATTTATGCCACGCATAACCAATCGCAAGCAGAGAAAAGCCGGCTGTCGGTAATATGACAAAATATAGAAGAACAGCCGGATGAAAGTGTATCGCCACCTCTGGAAGTATGTTGTCTTCATTTTGCAGGGCATAAATCCTAGGCATCAGAAGAAACGCCCCACCGAACCCACCTGCAGTTCCAATTAACGCACTGTATCCAAATATCCAGAAATTTTTTGCGATTTTTAGATTGGAATAGCCCAAAGCTTTTAATATTCCCAGCTCTTTTTTGTGAGTGTCGATATAATGTTTCATATAGAAAAACAGCATGACAATGGAGGTGATCAATAAACAGCCACCCGTCACAAGGCAAACAACCTTGGCGACAGATACCTGAGCGTCATAAAAGGCCATGGCCGACCCAGAGGTTATCTCTCTCTCGACAGACCGAATATCCAGATAAAAGTTCAGGAATATTGTACATACCAGAACTGCGCAGCAAGAGATGACTGAGATACCAACAAGCTTTGAAGCATCCTTTATTCCGATAAGCATATTCTCACCATCCTATTTCATAAGCCGTCTTTTGTATTTCGTTTTGATAAATATCCGATACTTTTCCGCTGTTCATTTTGATGACCGTTTTAGCCATTTCTGCAATATTCAGATTGTGCGTCACCATTATAACCGTAAAACCATACTTCCTTTTTAACGTGCAGATATAATCCAGCACCTGCCTGCCCGTCAGCTCGTCCAATGCGCCTGTTGGCTCATCAAGAAAAAGTACCTTAGGCTTTTTTGCCAAAGCCCTTGCAACCGAAGCCCTTTGTTGTTCGCCCCCTGAAAGCTCACTGGGATATTTATGTAGCTTCTCTTCAAGCCCCACTGCTTTGATAATAGTTTTGTAATCTTTGTTGTCCGCTAAATCTGCACCCATTTTCACATTTTTGTCAACGTCCATATTGGGCAGCAAATAATACTGCTGAAAAATAAATCCCACATTTTTCTTTCGGAATTCCGTTAATTCACTGTCAGAAAGTGCCGTGATATCTATCTCGTCATAAAACACTCCGCCGCTGTCAGGTCGTTCAAGTCCCGAAATCACGTTCAGAAAAGTAGACTTCCCGGAACCGGATGCGCCGAGAATAACCACGAATTCTCCGTCTTCTATTTTAAGGCTGATTCCACGTAGCACCTGAAGCCGGCTCTCTCCGCTTCCATATGATTTTACAATATTTTTAACTTCAATCATCGTTATCGCACTCCTTCCCGCTTTTCAAAATACTCGCAAATACTTCCGTAATCATCGAGCTGATTTCCGTATCCGCAAAGCGGCACATTCTGGTGGCACAAAGCGTCGCAATGCCGTGGGTATATATCCAAAGATGACGGTACAGCTTTTCAGCCAAAAAATCGTCAATCCCGTAATCCTTCTGAATCGACAACAGAATCGCTTCATAGCTGTCCTCTATCAATGGAAGCACACACGATAAATCAGGTATTTTCGGTTGTTCTGTCATAAACAAAAGCTGGAAAAGCTTCGGCTCATTGACTGAAAAGAGGATGTACTGCATTCCAACACCCTTAAAAGGGTGTTCCGATCTTAAGCCCTTATTGACATATTCTTTATACAGCGCTTTGGCAGATTTAACCACAGCCTGCTGAACCTCCTCCATACTTTTGAACACCGTGAAAATCGGTCTTGCCGAGCTGCCCAGGCGTATTCCCAATTCTCTGGAGGTTAAAGCATCAAATCCATCCGTTCTGACAATATTGAATGCGGCTTCCGTAATTTCTTCTTTTGTGAATTTTGCTTTTGGCGGCATACCTTGTTCCTCACGTTCTAAATCGTTTGTTTTGCATCAGATGATTTATTATACTCCCGCATAGTTCAAAAGTCAATAAAAAGAAAAACCCTTATTGCAGATTTCCTATTACGAATG
Organism: uncultured bacterium; assembly: GCA_947565325.1. Taxonomy (GTDB): domain Bacteria; phylum Bacillota; class Clostridia; order Lachnospirales; family Lachnospiraceae; genus Acetatifactor. Next base: position 13,494 of record CANOFQ010000045.1, on the reverse strand, counting down.
TACTTGTCCCTATTGAAATCCTCTAGTATACTTGTATCAGAATATTTATATCGAATATATCAAAGGAAGCGGAGGTAATCATCCTGAAAAAGATATCCCTTGACGAATTTCTCAATATGAGCAGGCCGACCCTCACCCGGAGGGCGGGCGGTGGTGTGCAGCTCAGCAGACCATCGGAAACTATTTTGGGGAAGCAGCTTTATCATACGGGATCTGGACATACTGAGGAGGTTCGGCAGACTGGATTTTGATCTGCCGCTTCTTTGGACATAAGCAGATCCAAGGATGTCCGACCTCTGCATGCTGCTCCTTCAGGCCTATGACACTGGTTCTACGGCGCTGGTTCAGAGGCAGCTCCCGGCAGAGAATCAGGCAGGATCCATTCTGAATACCCGCACAAAAACCACAAAAACTCAATTGAAAGGAAGGAACAAATATGGAAAAATCGTCCTTAAGCCCTCATCTCGTCGTGGGAGATACCCCGGAATCGCAGGAAGCTCTCCTGCTTGAGAAGATCATCAGAATTGTTCAGGATTGTGAAACCATCCTGCTCCATGCCTCCCGGATCGGAGAAAAGCTCCATCACAAGAGCGGGAGAGGAAATTTCGTGACGGACTACGATTCCAAGGTGCAGGCGACGCTGCAGTCCCGCCTGCTGGAGCTGGTGCCGGAGGCCGCCTTTCTGGGGGAGGAGGATCAGATGGACCAGACGGATATATCAAAGGGCTATGCCTTCATCGTTGACCCCATAGACGGCACCGCCAATTTTGCCAGAGGCTACAACGCCAGCTGCATCAGCGTGGCGCTGGCGCTGGACGGCCGCCCCCTGATGGGAGTGGTTCACAACCCCTACCAGCAGGAGACCTTCTATGCGCTGAGGGGGAAGGGAGCCTACCTGAACGGAACCCGAATCCACGCTTCCGACAGAACTCTGCAGGAAGGCCTGATTCTGTTCGGGACCTCCCCATATAATGCGGATCTGACAAAAAAGTCCTTCCAGGTGGCCTACCGTTACCTCTCTGAGGCGGAGGATCTGCGCCGAAGCGGCTCCGCTGCCATCGACCTGTGCATGGTGGCCAGCGGCAGGGCCGAATTCTTCTTTGAGCTCTCCCTCTGTCCGTGGGACTATGCGGCAGGCGCCCTGATCGTGGAGGAGGCAGGCGGGCTCACGGGCGATCTGCAGGGAAGGCCCCTGACCTACGACAGACGGCAGACCGTCACCGCAAGAGCCCCGCAGGTGAGACTGCTGGAGCTCACCGGAACCTGACCGTGATCCGGCAGATCTCGCATTTTGTCCCGACCCTCATGTCCGGGCCGAACACCCCCACTCCCGAGGTGACGATGTTGTGCATATCGCCCTTGCGCAGGTAGCCATAGGAATTTTCCCAGAAGAAACGCACCACAAGGTTTCCCGGAAACATCTGCCCGTCGTGGGTATGGCCGCACAGGTCCATGTCCACCCCTGCGTCCGCCAGCTCCTGCAGCTCCCTTGGCTCATGGTCCAGCACGATGACGGGCTTGGTGAGATCCATGTCTTCCGTGATCTGGGCCGGGGTCTTCCGGACTGTGATGCCCCTTCCCGGCCGGTTGTAATCCGGCCTGCCGTACAGATAAAAGGCATCTGCGATCAGCACGCCCTCGTCCCGGAGCAGACGGATCCCCGCCTGCTCCAGCAATGCGTCCATGCGTGGATCGCTGGCCTTTTCCCTTCTGCTGGCAAAGGTGAAGCCAGCCAGAATCTTTTCCTGAATGTCGTGGTTCCCGTAGCAGGCATAGACCCCGTACCTGCTGCGGATTCTTCCCAGAATCTCTGTCAGCGCCTCCGGATCCTCCAGCGCCTCGTACTCGTTGTCGAAAATATCCCCGGCTATGACCACCAGATCCGGCTCCTCTTCATTGATCCGCTCCACCATCTGCTCCATCTGCGGAATCCCGATGCTGTATCCCATGTGGAGATCCGCCACCAGCACAATATTCAGGGATTTCAGCTCCCCTGCCTCCTTGTCCACATATACTTCGTACTCCGTGACCCGGAGATTGTCTGCATTCCAGATCCCCCATGCGCTCAGGACAAAGATGCACAGCCCACAGACACCGCCTATGATCCGGTGCGCCTTCACGGAAAACAGTCTCCCCTTTCCGGGAAAGGCGAATCGCTTCAGGAGCATCCGCACCCCATCCACCGCCGAAATCACCAGCAGGGAGTACAGCAGCACCCCCAGCCAGACATTGCCAAGCTGCTTCAGCAGCCTCCTCACATAGGACGGCTCCATCAGAAAAGCAATCAGAATGCAGAACACAACGGCTATGTAGAGGAAGATCAACGGAATCCGCACCCTTTTCTTTCCGAGGAAGGGCCAGCATTTTTCAAGCCAGACCAGCATACGCCACAAGACATAGCCGCATAGGAACAGATAGAACGGCGCCAGGTAAAAAGCGGTCATGGCGTCACCTCCCCCAATGCGGAGAACGCCTCATAGCTGGTGATCCCCTCCCCTTCATTGGGATATACGGCGGAATAAACCTGATCCGCCATGAATATCCCCGCCAGAATCATTCCCGCCGTCATCAGCGCATGCAGAGGGATCTTGCGGAACACCCCGTCAAGGAAGGGTGCCAGCACATACACGATGGCCATGCCGCCTATGCCGAAGACCAGAAGCCCCTCCGCACAGATCCTGCCGTGCAGATTCAGGAAATAGCCCGTATAATCCCACCATCTGGTTCCGTCATGAAGAAGCTCCAGCGCCAGAGAGGTGACGTACTCCACGGAGCCGCAGAGCGCCACTGCCAGAATGAACTCCAGCGCCGGGTTCTTCCGGAAACGGTTCAGCAGAAGCAGCATCAGGACACTGCCGCAGCCGTAGATAGGCAGCCACGGGCCGTGCAAAGCACCCCGGTTGACGAATTCGCCGTCCGTGATCAGGTGCAGACACACCTCCCATATCCAGCCCCCGAAGGAAAGTGCAAAGAACATCATCAGCAGAGACCAAACGGAATAGTACCGGAGATAGTTCAGGCTGACCACCCATTTCCTCTTCCGTTTTTCCGAAACAGGATGCAGTCTGGTGGGATACACTGCTCCCTCCAAGGCCTCCCTGTCCTCCTCCAGCTGAAAACGGCGGCTGCGCTCCTCCTCCAGAGCCTCCAGCTCCCTGCCACGCCCCACGGCCACACCGAACACATCCGCCAGCAACCTATGGATACCCTTCAGCCGGGGATCCCCGGGGCAGTCTTCCCCGCACTCCTCCGCATCCCTGCGGGTCTTTTCCATATCCTCACAAGCCTGCTCCACGTCTCCATAGGCCTGCGCCAGCGTCCTGCCGTCTGCCTTCTCGAACAAATATCTGTCGTTCAGCAGGTCTGCGCCCTCGATGCCCTTTTCCTGCCCCAGACTGCGCAGCTGGGCATAATATTCCCCCATCACCGCCACCTTATAGGGCACGTTGAAGAACAGGTCTGAAAGCCTGAAGGTAAGCATTCCCAGCAGCTCCCATCCGAAAAAAGACAGCTCAAGGACGAAGCATTCCCATTTATGCCCCTTCATCATTCTTCTGGACAGACTGACGGCGTCCAGCGTCCCCATGGCAGGATTCTCCGCCAGAATACACGGAACCAGATAGTAAGAATAATATTTGAGGAAGCCGCCCACAATGGTCAGACTCCAAAGAAACAAAAAAACGCTGGTGACCAGCTGCGCCATTCCCACATGGAACCATTTCTTCACCCGAAGCAGGAACCACACCCTCTGCACCGGAACCCTCTCGTAGCGCCGCCCCTCCAGAAACATCCGCAGAACTGCGGTCCGATAGACCCCCTTCACGAACACCTCCATGAAAAGCACCAGAAAAAGAGCCCCCAGCAGCATGGCGATCACCGCTCCGCTGTCCGTCCCCACAATGGAACGGATCCCCATGAGCAGGGTCAGAAAATAAGCCCCCGAGGTCAGCTTGTTCACGATCAGGGCAAATACTCCCCTGCTCCTGCCAAGAACCGCATTCTCGTCCCTCCGGGCCTCCTCTGCATACCTTTCCTGCGCCTCACGGATCTCCTGCTCCCGGCGGGCCTGCTCCCCCCTTGCGATATCTGCGGTGAAATCCACAAAGCTCATGAGGATATCCTGAGAAAAGGCGGCAGGCGTGGGGGCACTGCCTTCTATGGCCGTGCCCTTCCACACGCTTCCTGACAGAGCGATCTCGCCTCCCAACAGGGACGCCACCATGCACAGCAGCAGGAAAAGGCCGTAGTGTCTCTTCAGGACCTTTTTCGCATCGGCCTTCATTTCTTTTCTTGTACGCACTTTTTCTCCTTTGTCGCCTGCATTCCGTCCCGGCCTTTTGTTTTTCTGCCCAGACTTTCCGCCTGCTTTCTATCTCGGCTTTTTGATTTTCTGCCCAGACTTTCCGCCTGCTTTCTATCTCGGCCTTTTGATTTTTCGCCTTGACTTTCCGCCTGCCTTTTTGACCCGGCTTTTTGATTCTGCCTTGACTTTCTGCCTGCTTTTATGTCCTGGCCTTATTCGTTGGGCCTTGGCTTTTCAGCTTTTAATTTTAGTGCATACATGCCGCCTTGTCAATGATTGCTAAATCCCCTGTCTGTGTGCCGTGTACCGTTTCCGTATTTTCTCCGTCTGGCGTTCCCTTCTCTCTTTAAGAGCTTGCGCTGCTGTACCTTTTCAGCGAAATCTTCCATAGCTTCCGGGAAAGCAGGAAGAAAAGAACCGGTGCGGCTGCTCCCCAGACGCAGGCCCAGACGTTCAGCTCCCCCATCAGGAACAGTCCCGGAAAGTTTGTTATCACGAAGACCGGCAGCACATAAGTGCCGATCCGCCGCATCCATTTCTCATAGATCAGAGAGGGCATATTGTTGAAGTCCCACAGCGCATTGCTGATGTCTGCGATGCCCCCCAGCGAAATGATCCAGAAGCCCAGCAGATACGGCAGCAGAAAGATGCTGTAGGTCAGCAGGCAGCCGCACAGCAGAAAAAAGAGGAAGCCTGCCACGGAAAGTACATCAGAGGGCAGTCCCGCCAGCCGCCAGCCGGTTACGATCATGATGACACCTACCACGAAATCCGGCAGCAGATATGCGAATTCCAGCCTCCGCAGGGTAACCAGAAACTGGAGAGAGACCGGCTTCACGATATACAGATCCAGCTCCCCCTGCTGTATCATCCACGGAAGAGAACCGAAATTTCCATAATACAGCATATAGACCCCTGTCATGAACACGTAGGTTCCCACGAACAGCAGAATGTGATCTGGGGTCAGGACCCCTATGCTGGTTCCCGCCTTGTAGATGATGGCCACATAAAGCAGCTTGATGATCATCCAGCCCATCTCCACCGTCACCCCGGTGATGAAATTGATGCGGTACTCCAGCGCTGACATCAGCGAATATTTTGCAAAGACTCCCATGAGCCTGCAGTAACGTCCTATCTGTCTCACCTTGGCCTCCTATTCTGACTCTATCCCATGCTCCGGACGCAGCGCATCCGGCAGGCTCCCTTGTCCGGCCTCTCCGGCCCCTTGTTTTCCCGGCTCCGTGCCATGCGTCCCTGCACGCCCCGTGCCCGGCAGGCTCCCTTGTCCGGCCTCTCCGGCCCCGGGGTTCCTTCTCATCCACCCACCGCCGCATAGCGCCTGACGCCCCGTCTCCACATATAACAGCCCAGACAAGCGAACACCAGAATCCATGCCAGCTGGAACCCGAACCCTATGCCGATCCGCTCCCAGCCGAACCGCCCGTTGATGATGTTCACAGGGAACTGGGTGGTATACCCAAAGGGCAGCACATTCACCAGCGTCTCCACCAGTCCTCCGAAAATATCCAGCGGGAACACGCCCCCGCTGGCCACGGTCAGCACGATCCCCACCGTCCCGAACAGCTTATCCACCTCCGTGAGCCAGAAGCCCAGCAGGCCGATGCAGTAAAAGATGGAGAAGTTCAGCACCATCCCAAGCATCAGGCTGCAGAGGAACGAAAGCACTCTCCCTGCGGAAATCGGCAGGCCCTGCCAGAAGGCCGCCGCCATGATCACAGTCATCACCGGCGCCGCCACCATGAACCGGGGAACCTTCTGTCCCAGAAAGCGAAAGAACTGATACCATTTATAATCCATGGGCCGGATCAGGTACTTGTTCAGTCCGCCCATCTTGATGTCTCCGTTCACCTCTCCCTCAAAGCCCGCCCCCACCAGCTGTGAGACGATGGTGGCCAGCAGCGTATACAAAAGGATCTGTCCATGCTCATAGCCGAAAACCGCCGCAGCGTCCGAATGTGAGTAAAGATAATTCCACATGACGGTCTGAATGATGATGGGGAAGACCGCACTGAGCATGCTCAGGAAAAAGCTGACGCGATATTCCAGCGCCTGCTCCAACCCCATCAAGAACACACACCGATAGCTGCTCATGGCGCCACCACCTCCTTCTGATAGAAGCGGGCAATGCTCTCCTCTATGGGAATCTCCGTCACCGTGAAATCCTCCACCGGCAGCCCTGCCAGAATCGCCCCCAGAATCGCCTTCACCTTCTCCTGGGGCACCTCCAGCACGGCCCCTGCGGCACTTGTCTCCCGAAGGGTCCCGAAGCCTTCCCATTGCGCCGGATTTACCTCCGAGGAGGTCTTTACGGAAAGCAGCCTTCTCTCTCCCAGAACACGGTTGATGTCCCCCAGTCTCCCGTCATAGACCAGCTGTCCCTGATTGATGATGACAGCTCTCTGACACAAGGCCTCGATGTCCGCCATATAATGGCTGGTGATGATGACCGTGGTCTTTTTCTGCTGATTATACAGCTTCAGAAATTCCCGGATCTTTTTCTGGGACAGAATGTCCAGTCCGATGGTAGGCTCATCCAGAAACAAGATGTCCGGCTGGTGGATCAGCGCCGCCAGAATCTCCATCTTCATCCTTTCCCCCAAAGACAGTCTCCTGACCTGCACGCTCATCAGATCTCTTACGTCAAGCAGCTCCGACAGCTCCGTCACCACGTCCCGGTAGGTCCCGTCGTCCACTCCGAAGATACACTTGTTCAGATAAAAGCTGTCGCTGGCAGGCAGATCCCACCAGAGCTGGTTCTTCTGGCCCATGACAATGGAGATCCGCCGCTTGAACTCGTTTTTCCGCTCCCATGGGACGAAGCCGTCGACCTCCGCCCTGCCCCCGGTAGGATACAGAATACCGGAGAGCATCTTCAGGGTAGTGGTCTTCCCTGCCCCGTTCGGCCCAAGGAACCCTATCATCTCTCCCTTCTCCACCGAAAAGGAAATGTCCCTCACCGCCTCCTTCGTCAGGGTCTCCCGACGGAATAAATTGTGCAGGGAGCCCTTGATTCCCGTAGCCTTTTTATAATAGGAAAACTCCTTCTTCAGATGCTCCACCTCTATTATGCCCATGCCTGCCTCCTCTCCTTTCCCTTCCGGCCCCGTGCCGTCTGTCCTATGTCGTTTGCCTTGTACTGTTTTCCTATCCCTTTTGTCTCCCGTCTTGTGCCTTGCTTTACAGCAGAACCCCTTACTGCAGATACCATTTCCCCAACCGCTTTTACTGCAGAAAATCCAGATGCCGGATATAATTCTCAAACGCAAGCTTCACCTCATGGTACCTGCGCCGGCTCACATACAGATATTCTCCATTGTCCAGCAGGGCCCTTTCTCTCTCCAGACAGCGGATATGGTACATGTTCACCAGAAAGCTCCGATATGTCCTGACGAAGCCCATTCCCTTCAGCTTCTCCTCACACTGGGCAAGCGTCTCCGATATGGCAAGAATTTCCTTTCCTGCATGCAGGCGGATGTTATGATGCTCACTCTCCAGATAGAGTATCTCCCTTCTGGACAGCAGCACCGGACTGCCGTTTCTGGTGAAGCTCACCTTCTCCGCCGCAGGAGGCCTCAAGCGCCCCAGCTTACGAAACGCCGCCTCCAGATCCTGCTCCAGATTGTATGACCTCACCGTATGGAAAAACGGCATCCTCAGGGCCGCAAACACATCCTCCGCCCTATGGGCCACATATAGGATCGGCAGCGAAGGCTCCCTGCCCCAGAGCCCTTGGGCATGGCAGAACGCCGTCTGTCTGTCCCCCCACGCCAGGACCACGCAGGCCGAATCCCTCCATGTGCTCTCCTCGCAGACATCGCAGAAGGAACAGCCGACCCCCTCTCTGGCCGCCAGAAGCTCCCAGGCATTCGTGATCGCATTCTTCTCATCCTCTCGGTCACACAATATCCCGATCTTCGGCATGACCTCTTCCCTCTCCTCAGCGGAACGTGTCTGTCAAGTCCCGCATCCTTCTCAATTCCATTCCAAGGCAGTTTCGTGTAGTCCCATGCCTTTCCCTGATTCCAATATTGAATTCACTGCCATACTACCAGTCCCTTTCCGGAAAGTCAATGCCTCCTGCCCCAACGGCCTTTTCTGCCACCTCAACGGCCCAGAGCCAAGCCGCTCCGAAAGGGGAATGAACCACCCCGAGCAAGCTACGGGGTATTGACCCATGAGGGAATAAAAAACCGCTATAGAGGAAAGATCCTTGTCCTCTATAGCGGTAAAGTCTCCCTGCCGCATGTCATCCCCGGCCGATGAATGCCTTTTTGCCCTCTCCGGCCTTTCCCACCAGATCGATCTGGCCAGAGCCGTAGACGGCCTGCTTGGTTCCGTCCTTGTCCGGATCGGAATACCGGAGGAACCACTGCTCCATCTGGTTCTTCAGCCCGGCGATCCTTGCCGTCACCTCCGGATCTCCGGATGCGGCCAGATTGACCTCCTCCCCGGGATCCGCCTTCAGATCATAAAATTCGTTCTCCCCATAGGGATAGCGGTGGATATACTTGTACTCCTGCGTCCGGATCATCCGGGCCGGACCGTATTCGTCATAGACCACCACTGCGTCCCGCCCATCCGGCACCTCTCCCCGGAATATCTCCTGAAAGCTCCGGCCCGGGCAGCCCTCCTCCGGCTCCTCGCCCACAAGCCCCGCTATAGTGGGCAGCAGATCATAATGGCTGTAAAGCCCCTTGGCAACGGATCCGGCCCGGATGCCTTTGGGATAAGCCACGATCATGGGCACCTTGACCGCCGTGTCGTACAGATTCATGGGGAAGGTGCCGTTGCCCTTTCCGAATATCCCGTGATGCCCCATGCTCATGCCGTTGTCTGCCGTGAAAATAAAGACGGTATCCTCCCACAGCCCCTCTTCCTTCAGGTACCCCATCAGCCTTCCGATGTCGCTGTCCATGGCCGTGACGGCGGCATAATAGCCCTGCAGTCTTTTCCTGCGGTCCTCCTGCGTGTAGGGGGAGCCCCATTTATGAGGCGGCACATCGGGCGTGTCTGCAAAGGGGCAGTCATCATAAAGCCCGTAAAACTCCTTTGGATGCTGGCTGCGCTCCCAGGGCGAATGAGGGGCCGTATAATGGACACTTAAATAAAAGGGCATGCCGCTCTCCCGGCTCCGCAGGAACGCAAGGGCCTTTTCCGTGATATAGTTGGTGATATAGGTGTCCCTGAGCATATCGAACTTCTCGCCCTGAAGAACCACGGGGTAGAAATAATTGTCCCCGCCCATGGCGATGGTCTCCCAATAGGAAAAGCCCTTCTGGGCATGGCCCGCATCCCCCAGATGCCACTTTCCGGCGAGGCCACAGACATATCCATGCTCCGACAGAATGTCCGTATAGGTCCGCAGGCCCTCCAGATAGCGGATGGCCCTGTCACCCTCCAGCTGCTGTCTGGACCAGAGATATTCCCATGAGGCATGGGGATCCTGGTGCTTCTCCCGCAGGGCATCAGCCACCTCCTCATAGTTGATATGGCCCTTTGAAATCCAGTCCTGAACCCCGTGACAGGAAGGCATCCTGCCGCAGAGCACGGAGGCTCTGGCCGGAGAGCAGACGGGCGAGGTACAGAAATAATCCGGGAAATACATCCCCTCCTGGGCAAGCCGGTCCAGATTCGGGGTCTGAACCTCCCTGTTGCCCGCACAGCCCATGGACCAATAGCCCATGTCGTCCGCCATCACAAATACAATGTTTGGATGTTTCATACATCCTCCTTTCCTATGGCCTGCCGGTTCCTCTTATAAACAGTTCCGCAAGACCTATGGGCGACATTCTCCACCACAGGCTCCGCCTCGGCCCGCCAGCCGTCGTCTTCGCTTTATTCCCACTATCTCAGCGCAAACAGCTTTGCCCCATGGGCAGGCACCTTCCCCTGCAGAACGCCGCCCGAAACTGTCGTCTCCGTTCCGCTCCAGAGCTCCAGCGCCTTTCCCTCTGTCAGCCTCCTTCCCGCAAGCTGCTCCACCTCTTCAAGGCGGCAGGAAATCTCCTGCTCGGTCTCCAGAAAATTGAAGAATGCCAGATAGCTCTCCCCCGTCCCGTCATTCAGGCAGCTCCAGACAGCATACCGTTCATTTTTCTCAAACTGCCGCCCCACATACTCGTTGCCCACAAGCTTCAGGATCTCCTTTCTGGTCAGGAGCCACAGTGTCCAGTCGTCCAGCAGGGTCAGCTCCGCCCCTATCATCAGCGGGGAACCGAATATGCACCACAGAGTCATCATGGTCACCTGCTCCTCTCTGGTGAAGCGTGTGTCCCGCTCTCCCTTCCCGAAGCCCTGCCCCAGCTTTCCCAGGGGCAGCATGTCGCAGTCAGGGTAAGAGCCCTGCCCCACATGGCTCTGCCATAGCTCGCATCTGTCGAACATATTCCGGAGCAGCTCCCAGCGGTCCCAGAAATCATCGGTGATCCGCCACATATTGGCGTACTTTTCGTAATGCCATGCCTTCTCTATGAGCGCCGGCCCCGGGGAGAGGGACAGCACCATATCCCGCCCGGACTTCTGTATGGCATGCTGCAGCATCTCTATCTCATGGGCTGCGGAATAGGGATTGCGGGGATAGATATTGGTGTTACAGATATCGTCACACTTTATGTAATCGACTCCCCAATCGGCATATAGCCCGATAATAGAATCATAATATGCCTGCCCGCCCTCCACGTTTCTGCGCACCCCGTACATATCCGGATTCCAGCCGCATATGGAGGAAGGGTCCGCCACATCGTTGGCTCTGGCGGCGCTTCCCAGAATCGGAAGGTGCCTGTGGGCCGCCATTCTGGGAATCCCCCGCATGATATGGATCCCGAACTTCAGTCCCAGACTGTGCACATACTCCGCCAGAGGCCCGAAGCCCCTGCCCCCCGCAGAGGAGGGGAAGCGGTTCGGATCCGGCAGCAGCCTGCCGTATTCGTCCATCTCCTGCTCCCCGAAGGGAATGTACTGGTATCTGTCCCGCATGGTGCCTGCGTCCTTGGCATACCATTCGATGTCCACTACCACGTACTCCCACCCGGCATCCTTCATATGCGCCGCCATGAAATCCGCATTTGCCTTCACCTGCGCTTCATTGACAGTAGTGTCATAATAGTCGTAGCTGTTCCAGCCCATAGGGGCCTTGTCCATCTGATATTTCATATCGCTCCTCGCTTTCCGTATCTGTTTTCAGGATGCAGCATACTGTCCTCTGCAGAAGCCCCGCCCTTTCGCAGCGGGAGCTCCCCTGCTACTTTGATACTAGCACAAAACACACGGCAAAACAACACCCGAAAAGCACGCAATACCGATGGAGCACAATATTCCTATACTACCTTTTTGCTCTTGCGGTCAGCTCCACCGTGCCCATAAAGTCCTCATATCTGACCATGATATAATTCCCTCCTGACTCCAGCTTCAGCTCCGTCTCAAAGTATCCGTCCTCGTCCGGCTCCAGCTCCGTCACGTCACCGTTCGTCCGAATGCGTATCACCGCCTTTCCGGAACAGGCATTTACATAGCCGGAGACATAAAGACTTCTGGATTCCAGCGATGCGCCTCCGAAGACCACGTCCTTCCCCGTATTGCCTGCACATTCCGCCCAGTACCGTCCGGTATAGGCATCCTCCCCCCGGCTTCTCTCCCCGATCAGGTCCCCGTCAGAGGTGACCTGAAAGGATCCCATGATCCCGGCCAGATTTTCCACGAAGCTCACTGCCTCATCAGGAGCCATGTGGAACCTGCAGGCCGTCAGCGGAAGAATCAGACATAGGATCGCAGCGCCCCTAATCACCCTCCTCATCTTTTCTCCTCCTCTTTCCTTCCCTGAAATACCGAAACAAAATCAGCGCCGCTATTCCCGCAAACACCTTCAGCGTCCAGACGCTGATCCTCGATTTCTTTTTCACCGTCACCCTCTTTTCCATTTTCGCTCCTTTCTTATTCCAGTGCCGCACCCGGCCCCACTGTGCCCATTCCACGGGATGCAAACCAAGCTGCCTAGTTCGGGCATCTTGGTTTCCATCCGGGCACTGTGCGGCCGGGTGCTGTTTCCAGTGCCGCACCCGGCCCCACTGTGCCCATTCCACGGGATGCAAACCCGGCTGCCTAGTTCGGGCATCCCGGTTTCCGTCCCTCCCCCTCATCTGCTCACTATGCGGTAGTAGGTCTTAGCCGTGAGGGCGTAGATACATATATACATGATTCCGAATACCAAAAAGCATACTGCCGTGCAGGCCATGTACAGTCCCGTGCGGTACAGGTTCAGCAGGGCCAGCAGCTTGGAGAGCAGCGGGAAGGCCGCCGTCACATGGAGCCCTGCCAGCAGCAGGGGCAGGAAAAACACGATGAGCACCTGAGAACGGATCGCCTCCTTCACCTCGTCCCGGCTCATGCCCACCTTCTGCAGGATCTCAAAGCGCCTCTTGTCCTCATACCCCTCCGATATCTGCTTGTAATAAATGATCAGCACCGTAGCCATGACGAACAAGGTTCCCAGAAATATCCCTATGAAGAACAGTCCTCCGTTGATATCCAGAAACGCCTTCCTTCCGTCCACCCGAACCTCCAGATCATACCCGCTCTCGGCCGACAGGAGATCCTGCATGGCATGGTAGAACGCTGTCTGCTCCTCCTCTCCGGCATCCGTGTCAAAGCTGTAGACACATCGGATTTCCGGGGCCAGATCTGTCAGTATCTCCTTCTCCTTCCCATAGAGCTCATAGAGGGTCTCCCTGTCCGGAACCACGATATATTGGGTGGCGGACATCAGGGATTCATACTCCCCGTTTCCAACGAAGCCCTCCAGCCTCTCTGCGATGCGGTATTCCTTACCGAACAGCTTCATGGTGGGACGGTCATATTTCTGACGGTTGGAGTAAAGCAAAATCTCCCCCGGCTGCAGCGTCTTTTCCTCTCCCATGACCGCATTGTAATCAGCTAGGGAGATAAAGAAAAGTGCATTGGTGTCATCCTCCACTGAACGGGCGTGGTCCCTCCTTACAGAAAAGCCGTCCTCCTCCCGCACTGCCTGAAATGCCAGATAGGTATAGATCCATTCCTTCGTCACGGGCATTCCCCATTCCTTCTGCAGACGCCGGACCGCATCGGTCTCCCTTCTCTGTCCCCCCGCCTCTCCTTCCAGATACAGCATGATTCCCGAGGGGGGTACCACAGGCCAT
>CANOFQ010000044.1 GCA_947565325.1 uncultured bacterium | reverse complement strand
ACTATAGAATAGCACATTTTGCTGAAGTTTTTCTATATCAACTAGCACAACAGGATAAATTAGTCATAGTATCATCATTCAATATGATCTTGATGTCAAGCACGAAATCCTTGTTTCGGATGGACGTGCCCAGTTCAATCGGATTCGTGATCACCACGGACTCCACCTCTTTGGACTTCAGATGCAGAAGGGCACAGATCAGCCCTCTCAGCGCTTCGTTATAATGCTGCAGGAGCGCACATAACCTAAAACAGCTGTAAAGGATAATTGTCAACAATAATCTATCTCATCAACTATCTCATAAACTTTGCCCCAAAGCTTGAAAACACCCCTGCCGGAAACCTCCGGCAAGGGCGGATACGGCTTATTTCTTCTGGTTGATCTTCATAGTCAGGCTGATGCGCTTCTTAGCCACATCCACCTCCAGAACCTGCACCTCCACCACATCGCCCACACTGACTGCCTCCAGAGGATGCTTTATGAATCGGTCCGTGATCTGGGAAATATGTACCAGACCGTCCTGATGCACACCGATGTCCACGAACGCACCGAAGTCTATGACATTGCGGACAGTTCCCTTCAGCACCATGCCCGGCTTCAGATCCTTCATATCCAGCACATCGCTGCGCAGGATGGGCTTGGGCATACTGTCTCTGGGATCTCTGGCGGGCTTCTCAAGCTCCTTTAAGATGTCAGTGAGGGTGATCTCTCCTATGCCAAGCTCCTGCGCCAGCAGCTTCTTGTCCTTAATGCGCCGCTCCAGTCCCGAGGAGGCTTCCTGTGCGCCGCCCGCCGACGACGGTCCCTCGCCGGAGCGTCCGGCAGGTGCCCCCTTCCCTGCAGAACCGCTTCCTATGGCTCCTGCGGAGGCGCCTGCAGACTTTTCCACGGGAGCCATGCTTCCCATTGCGGCCGCCAGCGCCCTGCCCATAGCGGTATTGGTATTCGCCACCTTTATCTTGGGCCGTGCCGCTTTCTTTTCTGACGCTGCTGTCATATCAGCTGTCGGTCTCCCTGCCGCACCGGCTGTCAATGTGCCGGAGGCCTTGTTTTCTGCGGCCTTGACCCCGCCCCTGCCCCGAGCGGCCTTCTTCTGGGCGGCACGGATGTCATCCATGGTGAGTCCCAGCTTCTCCAGCAGCTTCATGGTGGCATCATAGGATTCCGGATGAACGCTGGTGGCATCCAGAGGATTGTCCCCGTCCAAGATACGCATGAACCCGGCGCACTGCTCATAGGCCTTGGGCCCCAGCTTCGCCACCTTCAGCAGCTGTTTCCGATTCGTGAATCTTCCGTTGGCCTCTCTGTATTCCACGATGTTTCTGGCAATGGTCTTGTTGATGCCGGAGATGTACTCCAAAAGTGACACCGACGCCGTGTTCAGATCCACGCCCACCTTGTTCACACTGTCCTCTACCACACCGTTCAGGGCCTCACTGAGCTTTTTCTGATTCATGTCATGCTGGTACTGGCCTACACCGATGGATTTCGGGTCAATCTTCACCAGCTCCGCCAAAGGATCCTGAAGCCTTCTGGCAATGGAAGCGGCACTTCTCTGCCCCACGTCGAAATTGGGGAACTCCTCCGTGGCAAGCTTGCTGGCAGAGTACACACTGGCCCCCGCCTCATTCACGATCACGTACTGCACCGGCCTGTCCAGCTCCTTCAGCAGCTCCACGATGATCTGCTCCGATTCTCTGGAGGCCGTGCCGTTTCCAACGGAAATCAGATCCACATGATATTTCCCGATCAGCTTCTTCAGCTCCGCCTTCGACTCCTCCACCCTGTTCTGGGGAGCCGTAGGGTAGATCACCTTGGTATCCAGCACCTTGCCCGTGGCATCCACCACTGCCAGCTTACAGCCCGTCCGGAAGGCCGGATCCCATCCCAGAACCACCTTTCCGGCAATGGGCGGCTGCAGCAGAAGCTGCTCCAGATTCTTTCCGAATACGCTGATGGCCCCGTCCTCCGCCTTCTCCGTGAGGCTGCTGCGGATCTCACGTTCCACGGCAGGCTGGATGAGCCGTTCATAGCTGTCCGCTATGGCCTCCTTCAGCGCAGGAGTGGTATATGGGTTGTCCGACACAAGCGTTTTTTTCTCCAGATACTGCAGAATCCGTTCCTCCGGTGCATTGACTTTTACAGTCAATATCTTTTCCGCCTCGCCTCTGTTCAGGGCCAGTATCCTATGACCGGCTACTTTCTTCACCGGCTCCTCGAAATTGTAATAATTCTCATAAACACTCTGCGTCTTCTGATCCTTTGCCACCGAGGTGATGACCCCTTCCTCCAAAGTGGCCTCACGGATGTAGCTGCGGTAGTCCGCATTGTCGGAGATGCTCTCGGCAATGATGTCCTTTGCCCCCTGCAGAGCCTCCTCCGGGGACTTGACCTGCAGAGCCTCCTCTGTGCCCTCGGCCGTCACATATTTCGCCGCCTCCTCCAGCAGCGGTGCCGAAGCGTTCTGCTCAAGAATGTACAGCGCCAGTCCCTCCAGTCCCTTCTCCTTGGCCACACTGGCCCTGGTCCTGCGCTTGGGACGGTAAGGGCGGTACAGATCCTCCACCACCACCAGCGTCTGGGCAGCGAGAATCTTTTCCCGCAGCTCCTCCGTCAGCTTGCCCTGTTCCTCGATACTTCCCAGAACCTGCTGCTTTTTCTCCTCCAGACTGCGCAGGTACTGAAGTCTTTCATGAAGCTCCCGCAGCTGCTCGTCATTGAGGGAGCCCGTGGCCTCCTTCCTGTACCGGGAAATGAAGGGAATGGTGCATCCCTCATCGATCAGCTTTACCGCCGCCTCTACCTGCCATTTTTCTACCTTCAGTTCTTCCTTGATCGTCAGACAAATATCCATGCTGTAACCTAACCTTTCTTGTGTCGCTGTCCCTTATTATACCTGAAAAGTCCGCTGTCCGCAATCACCAAACTTCGTTTCCCGGCAATCCGCACCGTCCCCGCTGCCCATTCGCCTGCCAGCCTATGTGGCCCGTATCGTCTGCAAGTCCGTGCATTCCATAAGGAGCCGGCCAGTCTCTGCTGTCCATTCAATCCGCAGGGGTATCGCACACGCAGGCTTTGTGATAAATCTGTGAACAAGAGCCGGAAACGCAGAATTGCCTTTGACAGAAAAGGCACAAAATGGTAAAGTATAGTAAGAAGGCATCAGTCAAGGAGGCAGCCATGAGCTATAATCAGAACGACCCGAACCAGGATCACGGACAATGGGACAGATGGAACAGCAATGCCTCCAACAGCAGCTATTATAATCAGCCTACCCATAGGCCCTACGGGGAACGCTTCGCCATCGCTTCCGGGATATGCGGCATTCTGTCGCTGTCCTCCTGCTGCTTCCTCTTGTTCTCCCTGCCTCTGGCTGCGCTTGGGCTTCTCTTTGCAGTGCTCTCCTACCGCAAGGGACGGAAGATGAGCACTCCCTGCTTCACGGGCATTCTCTTTTCCAGCATCGGGCTGACCTGTGCCATAGTGCTGTGCATCTATTCTCTGGCCATGATGCCCGTGTTTATGAAGAATGAGGTCTTCCGAAGCCAGTTCGACGCAGTGACGGAGCAGATTTACGGAATGGATTTTGCAGAATACATGGAAAAATTCTATGGATACACCATTGAAGAATAGACAGAGAATAAGCTGAGTCATCACTGGCGCAAAGTCAGTGGCATCAAATAATGTAACGGAGGTTTTCATATGCTATCCCCTATCAGTATTTCAGACAGCGCAGTCTACGGCAGGAGTTCCACATACTATAATTCTGCGAACGTCGGAGCCGCAGAAGGAAAAAGGATTTTCAGTGACGGAACCGATACGGCTTCAGAGAACCGGAAAATTTTCAGTGACGGAACCCACATTGGTACAGATGAAAAGCGGATTCCCGGCGACCCCCGGCAAAATAACGAAAGAAGCGGCGGCATTAAACCAGAGGATGAATGCCAGACCTGCAAAAAGCGCAAATACAAGGACGGCTCAAACGAAATGGTCTCCTTCAAGAGTCCCCGGCACCTCTCTCCGGAGAATGCCGCTTCGGCTGTGCGGGCTCATGAGCAGGAGCATGTGTCCAACGCATATAAAAAGGCTGCCCAGAACAACGGCAAGGTGCTCTCTGCCTCCGTTTCCATCCATAGGGGAATCTGCCCTGAATGCGGCCGCTCCTACGTGACCGGCGGCACCACCCGCACTCAGATAAAATACTATAATGAGGACAATCCGTACCAGAAGGCCCTGAAGAGCGCCGATAGCACGAAATACAGCGGCATGAACCTCGACTATGCCGTATAGCTCTGCGGGGAGGAGCATGTACATGATACAGTATAAAAAAAGATATGAACTGAAAAACCGGGCGAAGGATACACTGGAAGGAAAATATGGCAGTGCCATGTCAGTCCTTCTTCTGAACTTCGTCTTGTCATGGATGGTACGCTTTTCCATAGACATCATCGGCAGCAATACCGCAAACAGCGTCTATGTCAAAACCGGCTCTGAGGCAGCCGTACAAGTCACCGTCCTCTTATTTGACCTCCTTCTGCTTCTGGCCACAGTGATCCTCGGCGTGATGGGTGCCGGCATTACTCTCTACTTTCTCAAGCTGGCCTGCGGACAGCCCCTCTCCGTCAGGGTTCTATTTTATGGCTACAAAGCGGATTCCAGGAAAATCCTGACCATCACCGCCGCCCTGGTGCTGTGCGAAGCTGTCTGCTTAAGTCCCTTTCAGTATTTCGCCCAGAACTACTTAAGCAGCTGGGACAGAAAATGGCTGCTCATTTCCCTGCTTGCTCTGGCCATAGGCCTCTGCGTCTATCTCCCCGTCTATCTGGGCATTGCGCTGTCCTTTTATCTGATGTTCGATTTCCCGCAGAAGTCGGGAAAAGAGGTGCTGCACCTCTGCTGGCGTCTCATGAAGGGGAAACGGCTGAGACTTTTCTGTCTGGATTTAAGCTTTCTTCCCCTGATGCTGCTGTGCATCCTCAGCTTCGGCATCGGCTTCCTGTGGCTGCAGCCTTATATGCAGATGACCTATACTTTTTTCTTTCTGGATATGATGAACCCCCGCACTGCCCCACAGTGAAAGGCGGGGATTCATCAGCTTCATGATCACTGGCCTCCTGCCGTTATCCTGCCTTCTGCTGTCGGCAGAAGCAGAGAGGTGAATTGTTCCAGCTCCTCCGCCCGCTTAGCTGCCCGGATCCAGTCGTCAAGAACCGGCAGCTCTGTCTCTGAAAAAATCCTTGCCTTCAGGGCTTCCGTGATCGGCCCCAGATCAGCCAAGAGCAGGCAGACTGTCTCTGCCTTGGCCTTTCTCACCAGATAGCTCTCGTTGTCTGCCAAAGCATCCTCATACCAGCCATTCAGAACCTCCATATTCCTTTCCGCCAGAATACGTTCACGGTCCTCCTCAGAAACGGCTCCCTGCTTTTCTAATAAGCAGATAATGTCGCTGGCCTTCACCTCTGCGGTTACTTCTCTTGTTACTTCTCTCGTTACTTCTGCTGTCACTTCTCTCGTTACTTCTGCTGTCACCTCTGCCGTCACTCTTGCCCGTATGGCCTCCTCGCTTTCCCACATCTTCATGTACGCCAACCCCACTTTCCTATCCGATTTTACTTCAGTCACCATCTTGTGCAACCGTGCCAGACCGTCGGTTTTCACATTTTCTTCCACGGAATGCTCCATATACTTTGTAAGGTTCTTCAGCTCCTCCGGCGGATTTCCTTCCTTTCCCCTGGTGTAAAGGAAAACAGTCCTTGCACCGTCTTCGTAGGGCAGCTCCGGCGCTTCCACACAGCCGTTCCTTATCGTATACAGCATTCGATTCAATCCGAACGGATCATAGGTAATGATGAAAATAACCACCACATTCCGCAGGTTACCGTACTTTTCCCCTGCGGTCAGGTTTCCTGCGTCAATCTTGGCATGATAGAAACGTGCCCGCCGGGGCAGTGCCTTCACATCCTCGGAGCCGCCGTTCTGATCCGGTTCCACATCAAATATCTCCCCCTCTTCCTCATCCAGATAAACATCGAGCCTTACCCCGTGGCTCCCCTGGTTCTCGCCGTACCAAGTCTTTTGCGGCAGTACCGTCAGATGTCTGATGCTGCGCTGCAGGATGCATTCCAGAATGTAACGGGCAGACTCTTCCCCGTAAATTTTATGGGCTGTCAGACTGTACACCAAAAAATCATCCACCAGATTCATTTCTTCCAGCTTTTTCATGTTTCCTCCTGTCTAAGGCAGGAGAAAAATGTCCTGCGTGTCAGCAAACTCCTGCCTTGTGTTTTAATGGGTTTCAAAGCATAGAGTTTCTAGATAAGATTACCAGATGTTTTAGAATGTGATCATCATGTTCAAGAAATTAGTATGCTTTATAAATTCATTTTAGCAGAACTCAAGGATTTGTCAATCTATTTATCAAAAAGTCCCTGTTCACGGAGGCCGTCACAAAAAAGCGCAGAAAACGGAGCGGGAGGCTGTTCCTCACCGCTCCGCATCCGACCCCGCCAGCTCAAAGGCTGCGCTCCCTTACCTCATCTCCTCCGACCCGGATCTGAAGCTGATCCACTTCAGATAACCATTGATGAAAAGATCCAGATTACCATCCAGCACGCCTCCGGCATTGCTGGACTCTACCTCCGTCCGATGATCCTTCACCAATGTGTAAGGCTGCAGCACATAAGACCGAATCTGATTGCCCCATGCAATGTCCTTGATCTCGCCCCGGATATCGGAAAGCTTTTCCACATTGGCCTCCTGCTTCAGCAGATACAGCTTGGCCTTCAGCATCTGCATGGCCTTGTCCTTATTCTGAAACTGGCTGCGCTCGTTCTGGCACTGCACCACCGTCCCTGTAGGGATATGGGTGATGCGGATGGCCGATGACGTCTTGTTGATATGCTGTCCGCCGGCGCCGCTGCTCCGATAGGTATCGATGCGCAGATCCTTCTCGTCGATCTCCACGTCCAGATCCTCCTCGATATCCGGCATCACGTCCAGAGAAACAAAGGATGTCTGGCGCTTGCCCTGCGCATTGAAAGGAGAAATCCGCACCAGCCTGTGCACACCCTTCTCTGATTTCAGATATCCATAGGCATTGACTCCATTGACCTGAAAAGTCACCGACTTGATCCCTGCCTCGTCTCCGTCCAGATAGTCCAGTACCTCCACGCCAAAGCCCTTGCGCTCCGCCCATCTGGTATACATCCGGTACAGCATACCGCACCAGTCGCAGCTCTCCGTTCCCCCTGCCCCGGCGTTCAGCTTCAGTATGGCATTGTTCTTGTCATACTCTCCCGCCAGCAGCGTGCCGATCCGCAGCTCCTCGAACTCGGCCACGAATTCATCAAGCTCCGCCCGTATCTCCGGAATCAGGGACTCGTCATTCTCCTCGTATCCCATCTCAATCAGAGTCAGGATATCCTCATACTGCCTGGAAAGCTTGTCACAGCCCTCCACCGTGCCCTTCAGACCCTTCAGTTCCTTCATCTTATTGTTGGAACGCTCCGGATCGTCCCAGAAGCCGGGGGCCTCCATCTCCATTTCCAGCTCTTCTATCCTTTTTACCTTATTAGCGAGGTCAAAGTGAATCCCTCACTTCCGCTAATGGAGTTTCATAGGACAAAATTTCTGTCTTCATCTGATCTAATTCTACCACTTAACGTCACCCTCTTTCTATATTTTATTCATCATTGCTCTGGTTCCCGGCGGCAGACCCTGGGCTATCCCTTTCCCTTTACCGGGAAATAATAATCCATCTGCTCATATCCCAATATCCTCTGTATTCTCGAAGAAGTAATGATATTGCCCAGTTCCGCCCGGGACGAATCACGCTCAAGACCGTTTGCCCCCAAAAAAGCATCCACTTCCCTTTTCATCAGCTCCATATCCGTCTTCTGATCCACATCTGTGGCAACGGCATACATTCCGCCCTGAAAGTCAATAATATCGAATTCCTCCGGCACCGCCATTCCTTCTTCATACTGATACAGCCAATGGAAACCGTTCCCGTCCCAGAACAAAAAATCTTTGGGAAACATCCCCGCCTTCTGCGCCGAAAACCATTCCGAAAACCGCTCGAACCGCTCTTCCCCGAACATCCCGACTCCCGAAGACACCATTTTACAGCTCGGCATCTCATAAATTCTCACACCCTGCACTACGATTCTCCTCTCTCCATACCTCTTCCATGGAAGCCGGGCCTTCCCGGAACCTCACAAAACATCCAGAGCCCTTCTCCTCTCTCCATATTACCGCCTTGAGATCCAGCACCCTTGCCATAACCTCACAGCATTCCCACATCCCTTGCTCTTCATACTCCCGGCTCTGGCATCAGGCCTTGGAGGCCGGCGCCAATCCCCAACCCCTTCCGGGAGGGAGAACTCCCTACCCCTTCCGCCCGCAGCACTGCTTATACTTCTTCCCGCTCCCGCAGGGACAGGGATCATTGGGATAAACCTTCGCATTGCTCCGCTTCGTGGGTGTCTTCGCTGCGGAATCGTCCCTGTTGGTGCCCGTAACCTTCACCACCTGCTCCCGCTCCACCTTCTGCTCCACCTTCACATGGAACAGCACCCGAATGGTTTCCTCCCGGATATTCTGGGTCATCTCCTCGAACATGTTATAGCCGCTCATCTTGTATTCCACCAGCGGATCCCTCTGGCCGTAGGCCTGCAGCCCGATTCCCTGACGCAGCTGCTCCATGTCGTCGATATGATCCATCCACTTTCTGTCGATGGACCTCAGCAGAACCACCCGCTCCAGCTCCCGGATAGCCTCAGCATTGGGGAACTCCGCCTCCTTGCTCTCATAGAGCTTCACGGCCTCCTCCTTCAGCAATTGCTTCAGGCTGTTCTTGTTGACCTTGCCCACTCTCTCCGCCGTCACCGGCGCAAGGGGAATGGTGGGGATCAGCAGCGTGTTCAGCTCGGCGAAATTCTGTTCCTCCACCTCCGAATCATCGTTGATGCTGATATCCACACAGTTCTCCGTGATGTCCGTGATCATCTTATATATGAAATCCCGCATGCTTTCGCCGTTCAGGATCCTCCGGCGCTCCTCATAGATAATCTCCCTCTGCTCGCTCATGACCCGGTCATATTCCAGCAGATTCTTACGGACACCGAAGTTATTGTTCTCGATCTTCTTCTGGGCCGACTCAATGGCATTGGTCAGCGCCTTATGCTCGATCTCCTGCCCCTCAGGCACCCCCAGCGTATTGAACATCCCGATGAGCCTCTCGGAACCGAAAAGGCGCATCAGATCATCCTGCAGGGAAATATAGAATTTGGACTCCCCGGGATCCCCCTGACGGCCGGAACGGCCCCGCAGCTGATTGTCGATACGCCGTGACTCATGGCGCTCCGTTCCGATGATCTTCAGGCCGCCTGCCGCTCTGGCCTCCTCGTCCAGCTTGATGTCCGTGCCACGGCCGGCCATGTTGGTGGCGATGGTCACCGCCCCGTGGACACCTGCGTCCGCCACGATCTCCGCCTCCATCTCATGGAACTTGGCATTCAGCACCTTATGCTTGATGCCCCTCTTGGTCAGAAGCCTGCTCAGCTCCTCGCTGGCCTCGATGGTGATGGTGCCCACCAGCACCGGCTGTCCCTTGGCATGGGCCTCCTCCACCGCCGACACGATGGCCGACAGCTTCTCCGCCTTGGTCTTGTACACCGCATCCTGCAGGTCCTTGCGGATCACGGGAACATTGGTGGGAATCTCCACCACGTCCATGCCGTAGATCTCCCGGAACTCATTCTCCTCCGTGAGAGCCGTACCGGTCATGCCGCACTTCTTCTCGAACAGATTAAAGAAGTTCTGGAAGGTAATGGTGGCGGAGGTCTTGCTCTCCCGCTTCACCTTCACATGCTCCTTGGCTTCTATGGCCTGATGCAGACCGTCGGAATACCGCCGCCCGGGCATGATGCGCCCCGTGAACTCATCCACGATCAGCACCTGATCATCCTTCACCACGTAGTCCTGATCCCGGAACATCAGATTGTGGGCCCGCAGGGCCAGAATGATGTTATGCTGTATCTCCAGATTCTCCGTGTCGGCGAAATTCTGAATGTGGAAGAACTCCTCCACCTTCTTCACGCCCGCCTCCGTGAGGTTGATGACCTTGTCCTTTTCGTTGACGATGAAATCCCCCGTCTCCTCCTGTACCACTCCCATGATGGCGTCCATCTTGGTCAGCTGCTGCACGTCGTCGCCCCGGTGCATCCTCCGGGCCAGCAGGTCGCACATCTCGTAGAGGGCCGTGGACTTGCCGCTCTGGCCGGATATGATCAAAGGCGTTCTGGCCTCGTCCACCAGCACCGAGTCCACCTCGTCGATGATGCAGTAGTGGAGATCCCGCAGCACCAGCTGCTCCTTGTAGAGCACCATATTGTCCCGGAGATAGTCAAAGCCCAGCTCGTTGTTGGTCACATAAGTAATGTCGCAGGCATAGGCGCTCCTGCGCTCCTCGGAGGTCATGCTGTTGAGCACCACCCCCACGGTGAGCCCCAGGAAGCGGTGAATCTGTCCCATCCACTCCGCATCACGCTTGGCAAGATAGTCGTTGACGGTGACCACATGCACGCCCCTGCCCTCCAGAGCGTTCAGATAGGAGGGCAGCGTGGCCACCAGCGTCTTGCCTTCGCCGGTCTTCATCTCTGCGATACGGCCCTGATGCATGATGATGCCCCCTATGACCTGCACCCGGAAATGCTCCATGTCCAGAACTCTTCTGGCCGCCTCCCGCACCGTGGCATAGGCCTCGGGGAGCAGATCGTCCAGCGTCTCTCCCTCCGCCAGCCTTTTCTTGAATTCCGCAGTTTTATTCTTCAGCTCCTCATCGGACAGCGCCTGCATCTGGGGACGCAGACCGTCCACCTTGTCCGCCAGCGGGAGAATGCGCTTCACTTCCCTCTCGCTGCGGGTGCCAAATATCTTGTCGATTATCTTCACTGGTCATCCATACCTTTCTGTTGCCCGTTCTTAAAGGCCTAAGGCCTATTCTAACAGATTTTTCTTCCGGATTCAACACCCTGCCGCAGGCTAGTATTGACAATTTGTAAATATTTTGTGAATTTACATAGGACTTGTTAGGTTCTATTGCTCCCCGAACCTATAAATATACTTTTCCGGCAGCCTTCCTTTCCTGAGATAGCCCGGGAACACCCTTCCGTCCCGTGCCGTGACACTGACCCTGACACGCTCCTGGCCAAACAGTGCGGTACTCTTGTCCGGCCGGGCGTATTCCATCCATTCCAGCAGCTCTCCTATCTCCTCCGGATCGGTGATGAACAAGCTGCTCCTTTCCGTTCCCTCTCCCGAGAAGACCTCTCCCCCGGGCTCGGCCGGCCAAGTGTCCTGAAAGGTCTCCGCAGCAGCCGCATATCCGGCCCTCAGCTCCTCCTCCGTCTCCTCCCCGTACACACCATAGGTAAGTCTGGCCGCAGCGATTCTCTCTTCCCCTGTGACAGGCCGGTCAGGGGTATAGCCCTTGTCGCTGTAAAACAGCCCCAGCTCGATGGATACGATATCCGAAGCCTCCTCCACCTTCACCCAGTCTCCGAAGCCCGCCTGCCTCAGGGCTTCCACAGTACGGCTCATATCGTCATATATCTCCATCTCGATGCCGTCCCAGGTATTCAGGCGCACCTTCAAAAGCAGTCTCCCCTGCCCTGCCACCGCCCGCACCGGGCTCTCCGTCAAATCCTGATTGTATGCCCTGATAATGGTGCGAACCGTCTCCTCATCCGCATTGCCTACCGCAAGCTGGCTGTCCCCTCTGGACAGGGTCATCCTTCCCACAGCATTCTCGGCGGCATCCTCCTCCACCAGATAAGCCCGCCGCATATATTCGTCGCTTGTAAGCAGCGCAAGAAGCACCTCCTTGTCCTGCTCCGGTACCCTGTAGTTCCGATAATAGCTCCTGCCGTTCTTCAAAGTCACCTTTGTCTCTACCATCTGCGTTATGGCATTCTGTCCGTCAAGGCTCCCGTCCTCACCGGCGCCTGCTTCCTCTGCGGAGCCCTCCTGTCCATACGTCCCCTCCCTTTTCTGCCATGCCGTCACACTCTCCAGATAGGGATAGATCAGATCCATGTCCTGCAGAGAAATCATTTCCAGAGGATCCACCACAATATCCCGGTTGGAGAAGCTATAATGATAGATGCCGACCTGCGCAATCTCCTCCCTGTCCGGAAGATATGCGTCATAGCCCGGCCAGTCCTGATAGAAACCGAAGCACAAGAGGAATGCGGCAGCCACCGCAGCTCCCATCTGAAGCTTGTGGGAAAAGAACGCCTTAAAGTCCATCTGAAAGACGACATCCAGTGCGCCGAAGGTGAGCACTGCCCCCAGCGCTGCCCCGAAGCATCCCCAGAGGAGAGAGCTGCTCTGCGCAAGCAGGCTGAAAAGGGCCCATCCGCACAGCCCGCCTCCCACTCCGCACAAGACCCTGACCGATGTGGACACCGCTCTGTTCCGAATACCCTGCTCCGCATGTTCGGAGGGCCTCCTCTTGTACAGAACCCATGCACCCAGCCCTAAGGCAGCCGCTATGCCCAGATTGATCAGCAGGATTTTGCGCACCTCGCCCTGCCACAGCATGACCCTCAGCTCGTCCGCAGCCCGAAACAGCATGGCCATGGCAGAAAACAGCGGCGAGGCATAGGTGGCTTCCCATGCCCCCCAGTCCTTGCCTGCAAAGGTGTCCATGTACAGTTCAAAAAACAGATATCCCAGACTCCAGACGCATATCCCTCCGAACCCAAAAACCATCATGCTCACCAGAGCGTTCAGGGCATTCCCGGAAAGCATCACCGCCAGGAGAACCAGATTGTACACCAGCAGGAAAGCCGCCAGACAAACCAGAATGCAGGAGAAGGCCGTCACCATAAGTCCCCATGGGACTCCCGCCCT
Organism: uncultured bacterium; assembly: GCA_947565325.1. Classification (GTDB taxonomy): domain Bacteria; phylum Bacillota; class Clostridia; order Lachnospirales; family Lachnospiraceae; genus Acetatifactor. The sequence goes on along the minus strand of CANOFQ010000044.1, from coordinate 2,717 downwards.
ACCGGAGCCCTCTCTTAAAAATCGGCCCATCACCGCCCCGGACAGCCCCAGACACACCAGAAAGGGCACGAACCAGATCATAAAGCCGTCCAGATAGCAGACCCCGAACAGAGTACTTCGCTTTATAGGAAGACTGTGATAAAGATCCACGCTGCTTTTATGGAACAGGAAGCGGAAGGCAGAAAGGCCTGCCACCACCGCCGCCCCTATGGCCACGATTCCGCACAGTCCCATAGTGTCCCTGCCATACTGCAGCAGAAGCTCCTGCACCTGCTGTTCCGGGGAGAACCCGAAAGCCTCCATATGATCTCTGTATGCCCCGAGCTCGTCCCAGTTCATAAGGCACATCACGGGCTGAACCAGCACGCTGGCCAGAAGGGACAGTGCGATCATCCACGTCCTGTGCCGCAGATCCTCCCTCATGGCATTAATGAATAAGCGCTTTGACGTCATAGCCCTTCACCTCCGTCTCACTGATGAATATCTCTTCCAACGACAAGGGCAGCATCTCATAGAACAAAGGGCTGATCCGGGCCATGCAGCTCTCTATGTCCTCCCGGCGGCCCCGCACGGTCAGGGCACACAGGCTCCCACGCCGCTCCATGGTCAGCACCTCCAGCCCCTTCCTCATCTGCTCCAGCATCTCCTCTCCGCTGACGATGCACTGCAGCTTATGGATGTTCATCTTCATTTCGTCCAGATCCTTTTCAAATAGAATACCGCCCTTGTGGAGAAGGCCCACGCATTCGCAGATGTCCTCCAGCTCCCGCAGATTGTGGGAGGCGATGACAGGGGTCAGCCCCCGCTCCTCCATCTCACGGACAAAGAGCGCCTTCACCGCCTGACGCATCACGGGATCCAGCCCGTCGAAGGTCTCGTCGCAGAGCAGATATCTCGTGCCTGCACAGATGCCGCAGATCACGGAGAGCTGCTTCTTCATGCCCTTGGAGAAGGTGTTCACCTTTCGGCCCGGATCCAGCCCGAACTTCCCCGTAAGCTCCCTCCACTTTGCCCCGTCAAAGCCGGGGTAATAGGCGCTGTAAAGGCGCAGCATGTCTTTCGGTGTGCCGTTCTTGAAAAAGAACTGCTCGTCGGACAGATAGAAAAGCTTCCCCTTGGCCCCAGGATGATCGTAGACCGGCTGTCCGTCCACAAGAACCTCTCCCTCGTCGGCCCTGAGCACGCCGGCTATCAGCCGCATCAGCGTGGACTTACCGGCACCGTTGGTTCCCACAAGGCCGAATACATGTCCTTCGCCAATGTCCGCACTCACTCTGTCCAGCGCCCTTATCTCCCCAAAGCTCTTGCTCACGCTCCTGATCTCGATCATGTGGGCACCTCCTCCTGCGCATAGATTTGATGGAGCTGCTCTCGGAGCAGCTCTTCGGACAGCCCTGCCTCCTGTGCCTTCCTCACCGCATGCCGCCACTGCTCCAGCGCCTTCCCCTGCCTGCTCTCCCGCCAGTCGCTCTCCGCCGTCACGAAGGTCCCCCTGCCGGAAACGGTATACAGGTAGCCGTCCTTCTCCAGCTGGGCATAGGCCCGCTGAATGGTATTAGGGTTCACGGAAAGCTCCATGGCGAGACTGCGCACGCTGGGCATCTTGGTCAGGGGCTCCAGACCCCCGCTGGCAATCAGGCGCTCCAGCTTCTCCACCACCTGTTCATAGATGGGACGCTTGTCCCGGTAGTCCAAGAGTATCATGGCGTTTTCCTTTCTGCCGCAGCCGGGGCTGTATCTTCAGCCGCCGTTGCCGCTTGCTGCTTCTTTACTGCTTGGCCGCTTCACTGCTGCTTTATTGCTTCCCTGCCGCTTTTTCTCTGCTGCAAGCTATCTGCTGCAGAGAAAAAGCGGCAGGGAAGCAAAAACGCTATAAGTGTATTAATTATCCCAATACACTTATAGCACAGTTGAATCGATGCGTCAAGAGCACATCTTGAAAACTCTTCTAACCTCTTTTTGTTTACGGCGCATTTTCTGATCTGCATCTGCCATAGGGCCTTTCCGATATGCTCTCTGCCCATTTCCTGATCTGCCATAGGGCTTTTCCGGTATGTCCTCTGCCGGGGTCAACGCCGAATGACCAGTTTCCTAAACCAGACCTTGGAAAGAAAAGGGCTTCCCGTCCAGAACTGCCTCCTGCAGGCCACAGTCTCCGTCATAGCAAAGCTTCAGGGAGAAGAATTCCCGCCCCTCCTCCAGCAAATAGAAGAATATCTTGTCGCCCTCCCAGATCGGCAGCTCACAGACCTTGTCTTTTTCCACCCATTCCAAGGTTCCCTCGTCGCAGTCCGCCAGAGTCCCCTCGTAGCCGTCCGCCGTATACAGAAACATATATTCCGTGCCGAAGCCCTCGAAGGTGAAGGTGACGATCCCCCGGAGCCGCCATGAGGTCAGCTCCAGTCCCGTCTCCTCCCGCACCTCCCGCAACAGGCAGTCCTCCGGGGATTCGTCCGCCTCGAAATGCCCTCCCACCCCGATCCACTTGTCCTTGTTGATGTCCTTGTCTTTTTTCACCCTGTGCAGCATCAGATAGCTGTCGTTTTTTTCGATGTAACAGAGCGTTGTCAGGCTGCTGCCCATTTTTCTCTCCTCCCTTCCTATCTTCCTGCCAGAACCATTGTCTGCATTATAGCAAAGCATCTTCTCCGGCACAATCCTTTTTCTGTCCGAAAAGCATATTGCAAACCTTTCCTGCATATGCTATAATGCCGATA
>CANOFQ010000043.1 GCA_947565325.1 uncultured bacterium | reverse complement strand
AAAAAGAATGGCAGCATGAGGGCTACCATGATAAACGCCAACTGCTCCATCTCGTTAAATTCCATACCTAATACCTCCATTATACAAATATTCCAATGACCTCATCATTTGTAAAATAGCGGTAATTGTATAAAAAATTTCCATTAGGCTTTATACAAAAAATACCAAAAAACGATAAGCTTGTCAATATATGTTTAGAAAATTTCTATAACTCAAAATCTCAATTCATTTAAACAGTCAATATTTTAATTGTCACGCAATGGAACTCCATTTTATAAAATATAGGTATCAAGTACCATCTATGCCATCTCATCCATTTAATAGTCTTCCATAATCAGTTTTCAAAAAGCCTATTGCGCAACATATACCAATATCAATTATCCAGCAACTCCTGATAGCTCACCCCTAGCACCTTCGCTATGGCCTTCAGCTCAATATCCGTCACGAACCGCTTCCCGCTCTCGATCCTCTGTACGGCATTCTTGTCAATGTCAAGCCCAGCCACCTGAAGCATGTCCGCCAGTTTCCGCTGGGACGTTCTCTCAGGGAGCCCTTCCCGTATCTCCTTCACCTTCTGCCCGCAGATATTGTTCTCGCCGCCTGCCGCCTTATTCTTGTACATAGATTCCTCTCCCGTTTGACATTTAGTGATTGTCATTTTGTCTATTATATGATAAACTGTCAATATAGATGACATTCACTAAATGTCAAAATTAATTCGGGCAAAGGAGAATTTTATGAATAGCATACTGTCAGCTTTATATTACGGCAAAATCTTTCCAGCAGAGCAGTACACGCCAAAAACCAAGGAGTATTACGAAATTCATCAGAGGAATTACCAGCACTACGAAGACTTTATCGATCAATTGGGGAAGCTGAACCCTCCTCTGGACAAGCTCTTTATGGAAATCATGGACGAGCAGCTCGACGTGATCCCTATAGAACTGTCAGAGATGTTCATTGACGGCTTTCGTCTGGGTGCAAGAATGATGATCGATGTCTTCCAAAGCGATCTGCACATCTGAAAAACAGCCCCGTGCCAGCAGTGCCCCGCCAGCCCGCCAAGGGAAAACCAAGCAGCCCGCTGCCGCCCCTGACAGTCTGGCGGGGCTTTCTGCATATCCGCACATAATACCTTATAAATCCGTCACCGTCTGTCACCGGGCTTTTCTGTCAGGTTTTCGCTTTTCCGCCCGTTTCCGTTCTTCCGCTGCCTGTTCCCGCTGTTTCTCCATCTGTACCATTCCACGAACCTCCTCCCTTCCCAGAATCTTCTGCAGACATTCAAAGCCTTCCGCTGCTTCTTGTAATTCCAGATTTTTCATACGAATCTCATGAAAACGTCGGGCTAGGCTTTCGGATTCCCCGACTGTCTGATTATAAGAACGCTGCAGCCTATCCAGTTTTCGGGAGACATCCAGATAAGCCCCATAGACGGAGCGCAGCACTTCTACAATCTTCTGCACCAGCGGTTTCGCCTTCTTCTCACGGTATGCCTTCCCGGTCTCCAGCGCCCCTATTTCTGGGAGCAGCTGCTCAGGGTCGCTTGAAAACCTGACCGCAAGCCGTTCCATTTCTTCTACCATAGGCGCAAGCTCATCCATCCGCTTCTGGTATCTTTCGGCCTGCTTCCTTGCTTTTTCAGCCGCATTCCTCGACTTCTCCATGCCGCCTTGTACGGAGTGAATCTCTTTCTCCAATCCCGCAAGCCGTTTCTGCAGCCTCTCCCCGACTTCCTGAAATGACGCATTTTCTGACTGCAGCTCTTTCCTGCGCCCTTCCAGCTCCGCAACCTCCTTCATCCGTTCCTTCTTTTCATAGTCCAGCACGGACAAATGCTTTTCGTGTGTCCCCTTTTTCTCCCACTCAACGCCATGCTGCCTCATAACGGCGGCAAGCTGCTCCTTCTCGGATGCCGCCCACTGGCTGCACTCTGTCTCGCTCCTTGTCCCGCCTCTGAATCCCAGCGCTGCCAGCGCCTTTTTTAACGACACCCTAGTGTCAGGCCCCCGCCCGCTCCCCGTTGTGTACGGTACAAAGTCTATATGGAGATGCGGAGTCGCCTCGTCCATGTGCAGATGGGCCGAGAATACTCTCAGCGTCGGATTCCTCTGCCGGAACCCCCGCATATATTCATCAAGTATCTTTGCCGCAAGATGCCCGTTCTCCGTCTCGGCCCCCATGTCGTCCTTGTTTCCGATCTGTAAAATGATCTCATAGAACGGCTTCTCCTGCCTGCCGGAGCGGATCTTCTCATAATAGTCATCTATCCGGCGGTCGCTTCTGGTCTGTTTCGCATTGTACCGTGCCACTGCCTCGTCAAACAGTTCGTGGTATACGTCCCTGATATTCTCGCTGCAGTATGCCACGTTCAGAGGACTCCGCTCCGGATCGGTGTTCTTCGCATGGAATTTTCTGCTGTTATGGTTGACGGAGCCTTTGCCCGTCATAACGCTGATCGTCCGCTTCAATCTGTTTCCCTTTCTCCCTCACGGGGCTGTATGCCGGATACGGCGCATAATCGCAGGACCTTCCAGAGCGTCAGCTGCCCGGGAAGCATCCGGGCGAAGCCCGCCTTTGTTACTTTCTGCGAAAGTAACGCAAAAGCACTTTTGACAGCCGTTCCGTCCATCAAAAGTGCCTTTGCTCAAGCCATGCAGGCATGGCTTATCAGGGCAGATGCCCTTCCGGCAGCCTGCGCCCTTCTGGAAGGACAGCATACCCGGCTGAAGCTCCTTCCTTTCTGCCGTCATAGGAGCGTGACACGCTCCTATTCTTCGGGTCGGTAAAAATCACCACCGAAAGCTGTCCGGCACCCCACGGCTGTCAAGATATGCCTTCCGGGCCCTTTCCCGCTCCGCCTCCGTAGGTGCAGTCTTGTATTCCCCATAAAGCTGGTGCCGCACCATGGCATCCAGCTTCTTCTCCAGTCCCTGCCGGATTTCATCCAGACAGCTTTCATCCCCTATCAGATGATGCCGTATCAGTGCCGCAAAAAGTTCATATGATATCTGCACGTTTTTCATCCATTCCTCCCTTCCCGTGTCGGTCGTGTCGATCGTGACGGTATTTTAGACCCCGGAGCGCCCCCGGAAATACCGTCACCACCGTCACATACCGTCACGCTTCCGCCTGTATCAGCGCCAGCCGAATAGTCCGCCCGCTATGCGTTCGGCCGCTTTCATAGCGGATGCCATAATCGGCGTAAAGCTGCTCCGCCCCCACATTCAGCCGCCTTGTCAGCACATTCGGCGGAATGTTCAGCTGGGGGAGCCTCTGCAGCAGCTCCGATGGGCTGCCGCTCCATTCCCGTGTCTCCGCATCCAGCAGCCCTGCCACCATCTCCAGCACTCCGTCCGGCGGCTGTTTCCAGAGCTCTGTCTCCGCCCTCCTGAAATTCCACACCAGATGCTCTCTGTCGAACTCGATCGTCAGCTCCTGATCCGGCTGGTCACGCCCTACCACGTCCAGAACCGCTGTGTTGTCTGTGCGTTTTCTCTTCTGCATGATGAACGCCCCGTCCGCTGCCCCCAGCAGTCCGTTGGTGCCCGAAATCATGTCAAAGCTGTCCCCTGCCTCCAGCTTGCGGGTATGGTGCACAACCAATAGGCAGATGCCGTGTCTGTCACTGAACGCCTTCAGTCTTGCCACGATCTCATAGTCACTGGAGTAGCTGCAGCTTTCCCCGCCGGCCTCCCTCACCTTCTGAAGGGTGTCGATAATGACAAGCCTAGCGTCGGGGTGTTTTTCTACAAATTCCTCCAGTTCCTCGCCAAGCCCCCCGTTCACCGTCCCGGCCTGAGTGGCAAAAAATAGATTGTCTGCTCCCTCCACACCGAACATCCGGGAGAGCCGCCGCTGGAGCCTTGCGTAGTCGTCTTCCAGCGCCAGATACAGCACTGTTCCCTTGTGGACTGGATAACCCCACAAGGGGATCCCCATGGCCACATGGTAGGCAAGCTGCCCCATGAGAAACGACTTCCCCACCTTTGGCGCACCCACGAACAGATAGGTGCCGGCAAACAGAAGGCCGTCCACCACGGGCATCCTCGGCGGGTAGGCCGTGTCATACAGCTCCGCCATGGATATGACCTTCAGACGCTGCCCGGATTTCTCCGGGCAATTTCTGGCTTGCAGATTGATTTGGGCTTTTTCATTTGGTATAATCTTTTTGTCGCTTTTAGCATCCGGCTGTTCCCCGTCTGCGCCAACAGACGATACGGGAACAGCCTCTGTCCTTTTTGCCGTCATTCACCTTCCCCCTTCATGCCGCCCAGAATGGCTGCGACTACCTGAATCGTGCAGAGCAGTTCGTCATTGTCCGGGCCTGCGCTTTGAATTCGCTTCAGTTCCTCAAGGATTCCTGTCATCTGGCTCTTCAGCGCCTTGTACACCCTCGGACTGCCCTGCACCACCACGTCCCGGCACAGAAGCCGCCTCGTGATATAGTCCTGCTTCGTCAGCCCTGACAGCGCCACCAAGTCATTCAGCAGCGCTGCCTCCTCGTCCGACACTCTGAACGCCACCGTATGGTTGCGCCACCTTCCCTTGCCGTCAAGCGTCCTTTCCATTTTCTCCCTCCTTCGTCATTCTTTCCATGTCCAGCTTTTCCGCCATTTCCGTCTGCACCGTTGGGAACAGATGGGCATACCTATAAGTGATCTTTTCCGCCTCATGCCCCATGCGCTCCCCTATGGCGAGCACCGGGAACCCCATGTCGATCAGGAGCGATACTGCGCTGTGGCGAATGTCATGCACCCTGATCTTCTTCACTCCCGCCTGCCTCGCCCCACGCTCCATTTCATGGCTGAGGTAGGACTTTGTCACTGGGAACAGCCTTTCCCCCGGCTCCATGTCATAGAGCATTCCGATATATTCCTGCATCTCGTCGCAGAGAAACTGCGGCATCTTGACTGTTCGGTTGCTCTTTTTCGTTTTCGGGCTGGTCACGATGTCCCGCCCCTTGGAGCGGTGGAACGTCTTGTTGATCGTGACCGTCCCCTTCTCAAAATCGAAGTCTGCAGGAGTGAGGGCGAGCAGCTCGCCGGAGCGGATGCCGCACCAGTAGAGCATCTCAAAGGCATAATAGGACCGGGGCTTGTCCATCATGGCCTCGGCAAACCTCAGGTATTCCTCCTTCGTCCAGAAATTCATCTCCTTTGCGGCCCCGCTGCCAATGGTTCCCGCCCGCCTCGCCGGATTGTAGGGGAGACTGTAGAAATTTACCGCATGGTTGAAGATTGCCGTGAGCTGCGCATGGATCGTCCGCAGATAGTCTGCGGAATACGGCCTTCCCTTCTCGTCCCGGTACGCCATCAGTTCATTCTGCCATGCTATCACATCCTTCGCTTCGATCTCACTCATTTTTCTGTTTTCAAAATACGGCAGTATCTTTGTCCTTATCACATGGCTCTTGGACTCCCATGTGCTTTCCTTGACACGCTGCCTCTTGTCCGCCTCGTATACCTCAAAAAAGCTGCCGAAGGTCATGTCCGTTCTGGCGCCCTGCCTGAGCATAGCCTCATGCTCCCATGTCAGCGCCTCCCTTTTCGTGGCGAATCCCCTCTTCTGCGTCTGTTTCCGCTCTCCCTTCCAGTTCGTGAAGCGGTAAATGACCCGCCACGTCCCCGTTGCACCGTCTCTGTACACAGCCATCCCGTCATCTCCTCTCTAGTCGCTGTAGCATACCTTCTTGTGAAAAAACGCAGCGTTCACACGCCCCGCCACGGTCAGGTATCCCCGCCCCCTCAGTTCCGCATTGAGCTCTCTCACGATCTCATAGGCCTTCGACTTCGACACCCTCAGTTCCGTTGCCACCTCTTCCACGGTCATAAACGATCTTTCCGCCATCTCTCCGTCACCCCCTTTCCTTGAGGTTCTGCCGCTCCCCCCTCCCCGTTCTGGCAGGCAACCCTTTTCGGCGCTGTGCCAGCCTCTCTCATGAAAGGCGCTCGCTCCCTTTGGGGAGGTCATGGCGTCTGTACGCTTCGGACGGCTATTCAGTTTTGTTCTAACTCTTTTTGTTTAAGTATTTATTCTATCATGCTAAATAAATTCCGTTAAGTCAAGGGTTTTTTGAAAAATATTAACTTTTTTTATTTAAGTTCCTCTTGCTATTTCTATTGTGCCGTGTTATACTGAATTCAGCATATTTGTTTAAGTAACGGCATGCACAGCAGGACATATATACAGCGCTCCCGGCCAGACACGCATGGCCCGGCTTCACAGCAAAGGAGGATTTACTATGGCGATTGGCAAACGCATCCGCTTCTTCCGCAACCGGAAGGGCATGACCCAGAAGCAGCTGGGCGAGCTCCTCGGCTTCCTCGGAAAGACATCCGATGTCCGCATGGCACAGTACGAGTCAGAGGCAAGGACACCGAAGCATGACCTTGTAAACGAAATGGCCCGCATATTTGATGTGAGCCCCCGGGCCATCACCGTGCCGGAGATAGACAGCTACACCGGGCTCATGCACACCCTCTTTGCTCTGGAAGATATGTACGCCCTGAAGATCGGGGAGATCGACGGGGAAGTGTGCCTGCGGCTGGACAGGTCTGCCGGCCCGGCCTATTCCGCCATGTTCGAGCTGTTCCATGCATGGCTGGAACAGGCATCCCGTCTGGAGCAGGGGGCCATAGGCAGGGAGGAGTATGACCAGTGGCGCTACAAATATCCCGAATCAGATACCTCGGTTCACCGGGCCAGCGCTCCCTCCCAAGAACTTAGCGACCGTCTCACGGAGGCCCTAAAGAGCCAAGACGATTCCGAATAGCCCCTGCAGGCTTTCCAAAACGAACATACCCTATCCGCAGCAGGCCTGCTGCCAACACAAAAAACCTTACCAATCTTCAGCTGTCATTTCTGAAAATCAGTAAGGTTTTTCTGTTATTGAAGTATTCTTTTATCTAACGAGTGATACCCGAAATGTTGCCAAATCGTTGCCAGTACTTAAGCAAATTTGCTTGTAGCCCGCATAAATACTAGCTTCTTAAAACCCATTTCATCACTCGAACTCTATCGTCCCAGGCGGTTTCGAACTAATATCATAAAGTACCCGGTTGACTCCCCGAACCTCATTGATGATCCGGCTCATTACCCGCTTCAGCACCTCCCAGGGGATCTCCGCCGCCTCCGCAGTCATGAAATCCACCGTATTCACCGCTCGTAGCGCTATGGCGTAGTCATAAGTCCTTTCGTCTCCCATGACCCCTACAGAACGCATATTCGTCAATGCGGCAAAATACTGGTTCAGCTCCCCGGCCAGCCCGGCTCTGTCGATCTCCTCCCGATAAATGGCATCCGCATCCTGCACGATTTTGACCTTTTCCGCAGTCACCTCTCCCATGATGCGCACGCCCAGCCCCGGACCGGGAAACGGCTGTCGGAATACCAGCTGTTCCGGGATGCCCAGCTCCAGACCGACCTTTCTGACCTCATCCTTGAACAGATTCTTCAAAGGCTCCACGATTTCCCTGAAATCCACGCAGGAAGGAAGACCTCCCACATTATGATGGGACTTGATCACCGCAGATTCGCCGCCCAGACCGCTTTCCACCACATCCGGGTAAATCGTGCCCTGAACGAGAAAATCCACCGCACCGATTTTCTTTGCCTCTTCCTCAAATACACGGATAAATTCCTCTCCGATGATTTTTCTTTTCTCTTCCGGCTCTGTTGCCCCTGCCAGCTTATCGTAAAAACGCTTCTGCGCATTGACACGGATGAAGTTCAGCTCGTAATTACCCTCCGGGCCAAAAACCTTCTCTACCTCGTCTCCCTCATTTTTGCGGAGCAGACCGTGATCAACAAAAACGCATGTCAGCTGCGCTCCCACCGCTCTGGACAGGAGCACCGCCGCCACGGAGGAATCCACTCCCCCGGAGAGGGCACAGAGCACCTTGCCCTCGCCCACCTTTTCCCGGATGAGACGGATGCTTTCTTCCACAAAAGAATCCATCCTCCAGTCGCCCCTGCAGCCACAGATGCTTCGCACGAAATTATAGAGCATTTTGGAGCCCTCCGCCGTATGCAGCACCTCCGGATGAAACTGAATGGAGTACAGTTTCTTTTCTTCCCATTCAGCCGCCGCCACGGGACAGTTTTCGGTGGCGGCAGTGGCCCGGAAGCCGGGAGCCATGCAGGCAATATAGTCAAAATGGCTCATCCAGCAGACAGTGTGGGGGCTGACACCTGCAAACAGACGGGAACTTGTGTCCACGTCCACTTCTGTCTTTCCGTATTCTCTGGCCGATGCACGGGTCACTTTGCCGCCCAGCACATGGGTCATCAGCTGAGCACCGTAACACAGTCCCAGCACGGGAATCCCCAGAGCGAACAGTTCGGGGGAGCAGGATGCGGCCCCCTCCTCATAGCAGCTGCTGGGGCCGCCGGTCAGAATGATTCCCTTGGGCTTCATGGCTCTGATTTTATCCAGCTCTGTCTTGTAAGAATAAATTTCACAGTACACATTGCATTCTCTGACACGTCTCGCCACCAGCTGGTTGTACTGGCCGCCGAAATCAATGACAATTACCAGTTCCTTCTCCATATCTTCCTCCGTCTGATTCCCGTCACATTTATCCTACGGTCAATTAACCGCCACTTAAAATCAGCTGTCCAGAAGCTCCGACAACGGTTTGAAGCTGTATCCCATTTCCTCCCATTTTGTCAGCAGTTCATCCAGTATCTCTCCATTTGTCTTAGAAGTGCTGTGCAGAAGCACAATGGCACCCGGATGGATTCGCTCGGTAAGTTTCTTGAAGGCTTCCTCGTGGCTGGGCTGGTCATCCTGATTCCAGTCCACATAGGCCAGACTCCAGAAAAAAGTGGCGTATCCTGCATCCTTGGCCATCTGCAGATTGGTGGTGCTGTATTTGCCCTGAGGAGGCCTATAATACATGGCCAGCTCCGTTCCCGTAATCTCCCTGAAAAGATTTTTCACATCATCCATTTCCTTCTGAAAGGAAGCTGTGTCGGATATTTTTGACATGTCAGGATGATGATATGTATGATTGCCCACGCTATGGCCATCCTCCACCATGCGCTTCACGATCTCCGGCGCAGACTCCAGAAAGTGGCCCACGACAAAAAACGTGGCTGGCGCACCGTGCTTTTTCAGGGCATCCAGAATGGGTTCCGTATTGCCGTTCTCGTAGCCGCAGTCAAAGGTCAGATAAATCACCTTCTCATCGCCTTCTCCGCAGAAATACGCATCATACTTCTTCAGTTCCTCCACAGTGGCGTTCCCCGTGGGCTTCTGTCCCTCCTTGCCGAAGCCAAGCCCCCAGTTCTCCCCCTCCAGAACCTTTGTCCCGATGGTCTGGGCCGTCTCCGCATAAACCTCCGCCGCCATCCTTCCCAGCAGGAACATTGCACCCAGAAAAACAATGGTGGGAACGACCTTTTTCCAGTTCACCGTACTCTCCAGCACCAGCTTCCGTGCAATATCCTTTACAAAAATCGTCTTCATCCGTCTCACCCTTATAGGAAATGTCATTACTATAGTATTTGCCAGCCACATTGTCCTATGACCGAAGCTTATACATTTCCCGATCAGAATGAAGGCCTTTTACTTTTTCAGAAAGCCCTTCAGAGCATCCACGGCTCCTGAAACGTTGTCCGCTGTCAGCTTTGCCTTGACCCCCTGCACCACCTGATTGACCACGTCCTCCGGCAGATCCACGCCCAGAATGCCCTCTAAGGCCTTCACGGGATCCTTCTGAAACTTTTCCCAAAGATCCTTGTCCTTTGAAATGCTGTCCACTGCCTTTTTGATCTGTTCTTTGATATCCATAACACTCATCCTCCCTCTCCTGAAATCCTTTCTCTTAAATCCTTTCCCTTAAAATCCTTTCTCTTAAAATCCTTTCTCTTGAAAAGTCTCGGCCTCATCCCTGAAAACGCCGGCCACATCCTCAAAAACCCCAGCCGAATCCTTAAACGTTCCGGCCCCACCTCTGAATGCGGCAGCTATGGCGAACCAATTTCATTATACCCATCATTCCATTCAGCTGTAAAGGGATTTCTGCATTTTATTCTGGGCTCACTTTATCGGCTCCTTTTTTTGACTCCCTTTTTTGGCTCTCTTCAGTGCTCTTTTTATTATTACTGCTCCTTCTATTACTCATTTTACTGCTCTTTTTATTTGCCGGATTCAATTACCGGATTCATTTACTGGATTCATTCTCCGGTTTTCTCCGGGCCCGTTCACAGAAAACAAGCACATTCTTTTCCCGGATCCAATTCTTCCTGGGTGCAGGCGCTTCACAGACACAAATTTCTGTTGCGGTACACCCTGCACATCATATGGGAGGGCTCCACCTCCAGCGCCTTTTCCAGAAACTCCGCCGCCTTCTGCCTGTTTCCCAGCCCCATGTTCCCCAGCGCCATCAGGTAATAACAATGAGCCTTGTTCTTCAGGGTATGATCATCGTCGAAAATCAGGAAATCCGGCAGGGAGACCGCAAAATACTCAATCCTCACCTGATCCTCCAGATGCCTCTCGCCGTAATCCAGCAGACGGTAGAACCGGGAGTTGGCCTCCCTGAGCCTGCCCAGCTTCCGGTACGCCAGCCCCTGATATAGGATCATGTCAGCCGGCTGGTCATTGTAATACATGGCACCTGCCGGCTCATCCGTGCCCAGAGTGGCCTTCCGGAAGCATTCCGCCGCCTCTTCGCCTCTGCCCTGCGCCTCCAGGGCAAGCCCCAGATGATAGTAGATGTGATTGTCCTTGGTTCCCTCCAGTTTGCCCTCCCCGAGGTTCTCCGGATAGGTCAGCGCCCTCCGAAGCAGGTCCTCCGCAACCGCAAAACGTCCCTCTGCCTGCGCCTTTCTCGCCATTTCCAACAGCGCAAGCGTATACTGTGTTGTAATCTTTCCTTCGCCGCCCTCCCACGGATGGAAGCGGTGTCCCATGATGCACGCATATGCCTTTTCATGGTCTCCTACAAGATTAACCAGCGTGATATATTCAATATACAAGTCATCCCGCCTGCGGATCAGCTCCTTATGGGCCTCATAGTTTTCCAGTCTGCGCTCAGAGCTCCAGCCCAGCTTCTTGTAGAGCTGGTCCAGCTCCAGAAAGATTCTCACATCTCCGCCGTCCAGAGCAAAGGCCCTCTCCAGCGCCCTCTGTGCGGACTGCGGATCCTTTTTCTTGTTGAAATAGGCCAGCGCCAGGTTCCGATGAACCATGGGAAACAAGGGATCCGCCTGCCCAGAGGCCTCCCAGAGCGTCAGCGCATCCTGCCACTGCAGCTTGTCATAATACAGGCAGCCCAGATAATATGCGGCTCTTGCCAGGCAGCCCTGCCCTATGGCAAAACGGAGCACCGAGATATCCTCCAGCTTGTTGGGGAAGCAGTAGTCAGGAGGGCACTCTTCCCCTTGGCGCAGCAGCCGGGAAATATTCTCCGCCGCAGTGTCTTTGGAAGCCTCCCTAAGCCCTTGGTCCCCGGCTTCCTGTCCGGTTCCGCCGCCCTCTGCGTTTTCACCTTCTGCATTTCCACCTTCTGTGCCTTCAGCTCCCACCTCTTCACCGGATTTCCTGTCCTGCATTTTTTCCAGATAATATGCCCTATAATAGTACAGCATGGGGTATTCCGCCCCGCACTCCCGCAGCAGGGCCTCCGCCTCCTCATAAGCCCCCATCTCTCCGTAATCTCTGGCCGTCATGAGATAGTTTTCCTGAAAATGCCGCATCCTGCGGTTCAGCTCCTCCCGCAGCTCCCCTGCTCCCTGATTCAGGAGCACCTGCTCATTGCCTGACAGAAAATCAAAGGGATCCAGCAGCAGATTTTCCTGAAGCCACCGAAGCGCATCCTGATACCGGCCCAGCTTCCGCAGCAGATAAGCCTTCAGCCCTCTGGCCTTTACATTATGGGCATTCTTCACCAGCGCCCGCTCCACGTGGGCAAGCGCCTGTGCAAATCGTCCTCTGCCGGCATCAATGGCCGCCAGATAGTAATAGGACATCTCCTGCTGCTCGTTGCTCCATGTGGCCTTATAGAAGGCATCGTAGGCATCCTCTTTCCGGTCCTGATACCACAGTGCCAGCCCCAGCAGATAATAGCTCTCACTGTTATAGGGATTCGGGTTCCTTTCCACCAGCCGCTCCAGCGCCCTGCGGAAATACTTCTCCCCCTCGGCAAACCTTCCCCTGCGCAGGAGCAGCTGCCCATAGGCATTGTTGATGCGGATATCCCCCTTGTCTCTCTTGAGACCCTCCAGATAATAGGGATCCGGAAGGTAAGTCCCATGGCGGTACTGTTCGATATGCTGCCCCGCAAGATACAGCTCCTCGCAGGTCTGTATTTCCTCCGGCTCCTTCACGGCCTCTGCAGGATCCGGCAGCTTAGGGATTTCCGGCGGCTCCGGACGGTATTCCACCAGACAGCCCTCCTGTCCATAGACTGAAATCTGCAGATCCTCCTCTCTTAGCCCCGGCAGCTTTATTTTGCCTCTGTACACCTCCGTGGGGGAAAGACGCACCTCTTCCTCCAGCACTGTCCTTCCCGCTGCCCGAAGCACCACCCTCGCCCTCTCATGAACGCCGGAAGCATAGACAATGATGGACGCTTCTTCCCCGTCATAGGACAGATGCACCGCCCCGTCCACGGTGGCGTTCTTCACCTGCCCCACCGCCTTATAAGGCATGAAATACTGCTGGAACGTCTTTTCCTCAAAGGGCTTCAGCCATGTGAAATCCGGCTGGTTGTCCGTGTAGACCCCGGTCATCAGCTCTACGTAGGGGCCGTCCTCGTCCGTGAGATTTCTGTCCCATGCCCTGCCGAAATCCCCGTTTCCCCATGTCCACTGCTTTTTTCCTGGAGAAATATGGTGATCCGCCACATGGAGGAGCCCCGCCTCTTTTCCGTAATCATAGCCTCCCACGAAGTCATATTTGGACTTCTCCGCCATGTAGGAGGTGGGCACCGGAATATTTTTATACCGGGAAATATCAACGCCTTCGCTATAATCTTTTTTATAATAGACTCCCGTTGCAATGGGGAAACGGGACACGTCCCGCTTTCCGTGGTCCATCACCGCATGAACGTCCGGCGGGAAGACGGACTGGGTATTTTCATTCACCGGCACCGCAGGGTTCGCCCACCAGAGAAAGGTCTGGGGAAGGGCCGTCCGGTTGTACAGCTGCCCCGCGATCTCAATATAGGCCTTCCCGGGATAGAGAGTGATCTTCGTGATGCATTTCGTGCCGTACATCTGATCCACGTCATGGCACAGCACAGAGCAGCTCCCGTCCTCCCCCTCCACGGTCTCGAAATCCACGGGCAGAAAGGTGGTGGGCCTATGGTGCTGGGGCCAGTTGAACTCGATACCCCCGGAAATCCATGGCCCGGTAAGCCCCACCAGCGCAGGCTTAATTACTCTATTGTAATACGCAAAATCATAACCGTTGGTCTTGTCATAGGCTCTCTGGATCCTCCCCCCCAGCTGGGGCAGCACCATGACCTTCAGATACTCGTTTTCCAGATATACGGCAGTGTACTCCTTGTCCCCCTTCTCATCCGTGATGCTCTCCACGGTGGGATAAGGATATACCTTTCCGCTGCTCCCCTGATATACTCTCTTGTCAAGAAAAATGGGAGCCTTTTCCGCCTCCCCGATCCCATATGTAGGAATCACTGTCTTCTCCATCCACACCCTCGCTTCGCTCATGACTGCCTCCTCTTCCTCCGGATCCTCTCCGGGTGCAACACACCTCCGGGCCGCACCGCTTCCTCCTGCCCGGCACTGCCGCTCCTCCGGGGCCGCACCGCTTCCTCCTATCCGGTACTGCTGCTCCTGCATTTCATGTCTTCTTATCCACAAAGTCCATGGATAAGTCCTTCTACATCATATCTCCCGTGTCCTCCGGGCGCATTACGCTCTCTTGCTCATTTATTTATTTTTTTTGCTCTTGCGCTGATCGGCCTTTTTCTTTATGATATGGGATAGAAGCACGATAAACAGCATGATAAACGAGGTGATAATTTTGAAATCCTGCGAAAGGAATGTTGCGCCTGAATCGGAATATTTCGTCTACTCGCCCAGCAGACAAGCGGAAGAGCTGTTTTTCTATCCCCTGCAGTGCGGCCATTTCCTCTACGAGGCAGGCTACTTTCTACAAAGGGACTCCTACGACAGCTTTCTTCTGATGTATGTCCAGAAGGGAGAACTCACTCTGGATTTTGAGGGAAGGTCTCTTCCCGTTCTCGCCGGACAGTTTCTGCTGCTGGACTGCTACAGACCCCACACTTATTTCTCGGACTACGGCTGGGAATGTCTCTGGTGCCACTTCGACGGCGTTCTGGCAAGGCCGTGGTACGACAGCATCGTGTCCCGTCTGGGCAATGTGTTTTCCCTGCCGGAATCCTCCTTCGCATACGGCAAGCTTTCCAGTCTCTGGGACGCCTTCGCCTCCGGCGGCCCGGTGAGGGAACCCCTGATCTCCAAATATCTTGCCGACATCCTCACGGCCTTCCTCCTTCATACGCCCGCAGAAGAAGGAACCCGCGATTACTCCGGCATGGCAGAAGACATCATTTCCTATATTAATGAGCATTTTTCCGAAGACATCACGCTGGAAGAGCTGGCGAAGCGGGCGGGCATGAGCCAGTATCATTTCATCCGCACCTTTAAGAGAGAGACCGGCTTCACCCCCCATGAATACGTCATCCATGTGCGGATTTCCACTGCCAGATATCTATTGAAGAACACGCAACTGACCGTAAAAAGCATCTGCTTCGACACGGGATTTTCCTCTGAGAGCGTTTTCTGCACCAGCTTCAAAAAGCAGCTGGGCATGACTCCCGGAGAATACCGCTCCCTTGCCCGCCCGAAAAAGCGCGGCCCGGAATCAAATCCCCCGCAGCAGGCCGATTGTATACTGCATAACGCTGAATGCTGCCTAATGTAATCCTGCGATTGAACCAGTCAGCGTTATGCGGTCTGGTTTCACGGCAAGTGAAATCGTTAAGCAGTATAAATGACAGATAAAGATTTTATAATCAAATATACATCGAAATTTAAGGAGAATGGCTCATGGTATTAGAAAATGGAAAGCGTCAGAATACTGCCGATATCTGGCACAAGTTCCGGGACAAATTGAAATGCGATACCCTAACTGCGTCTGACTTCACTGCGGAGATGCGCATATATCTGCAGCCGTTGCTGTGTGGGGAACATGCGGCGCATAGAAGACAGAAATATCTGGATTCGCCGTATGATATATATAAGGGCGTTGATAAGATATCTGTCATTTCCCATTGCACGGATGATGATTATCGATTTGATTTCTTATTTGACGGAATATCATGGCAACTTGCGTTTATAGAATGCATCACACTTCCGGTGTCAGATATGAATGCTTTTCCCTATTCTGAGTTCTGGCCCCTAGATAAAAAAGAGTTACAGATACGAAGGGAAAAAGAAATATCCCAACTGGTGCATTTCTATCTGAAATTCAAAGAGCTTGTCGGTAAGGAGAAAGCATTAGCCTGTTTTTATGACGGGCAAGGTGAGTTTCTTTGTGCGAGATCATGGGTTCCGTTCTACCGTGCCAAACTCGCCTATATTGCCTACTGCGCCTGGTACGAATGCAGGATCAACGGAGGGAGTAAGAAAGGTATGGAACGATAAAATCCGGCAGGAGTGCATGTGACTT
>CANOFQ010000042.1 GCA_947565325.1 uncultured bacterium | reverse complement strand
AAGATGTCACCTCCTTTACAGGGGTAGACGGCGCTTTGCTGAATGTGCTGCTGGGGTTTGCGGAGCATGAAGGGGAGTACCTGATCAACGGGAAGAGAGCGACAGAGTACCGCAGGGAGGAATTCAGGAAGCTGTTCTCTTACGTGAGCCAGAAGCCGGAGCTGTTCCACGGCAGTATCCGGGACAATCTTTTATATGGGAATCCCGGTGCTTCCGAGGAAGAGATGCGGGAGGCGGCAAGGGCCGCAGGGGCAGAGGAGTTTATCGAACAGCTTGAGGATAAGTACGATACGATGCTGGAGGAGGGCGCCGGCAATCTCTCCGGCGGCGAGAAGCAGAGGATTTCGGTGGCTAGGGCCTTTTTGAAAAAAGCTCCCGTTTTGATTATCGACGAAGGTACATCGGCATTGGATCAGGAAAATGAAAATGTCATAATAGAGTCGCTGGAAAAATGGAGGGCCAATAGGCTGGTTCTTGTGGTTGCCCACAGACAGAAGATGATTCAGGCGGCAGAGAGGCGCATCGAGATCGGCAGAGCATGATTCAGGCGGCAGAAAGACGCATCGAGGTCGGCAGAGCATATGGTTCAGATGGCAGAGAGGCGTTTCGAGATGGACAAGGGTAAAAATGGGAAAAAAGAATTGGGGTAATTGGGTAAAATACAAAATTATACTCACAGTATAGTGACAATATTGAAAATCAGTGGTATAATGGCACGTATAAGCAGAAAAATGGCGGACAAATGGACAGGCTGCAGCAGGGCAGAATCAGAGCAGACTGGGCATTGTCCGGATCAAGAGGCTGGGAAAGGACGGAAATCGGTATGTGGGCGCATTTTGATACTGCATCAGCCATAAATATAGATGGCAGACAATATAATAATATCAGTATCAGCGAACAGCTGGAAGCGACTTTGCCTAAATATGACCATCGGCAGAGTCTGTTTGTGATGTGCCCGTATAAGGTGAGGAAACGGCGTGGAGGATCGTGAAATCAAGCGCCGAATAGGTTCAAGCAGGTAAAAGAGCCGCTTATCTTATGTGAGCAGACACATGGGATAGGCGTTTTTTGTTGAAAAGGATAGAATAGACAAGAGCAAGAACAAGATGATTCAGAGAAAGGAAGGGAAGATAGATGTTCGAGATCAAGGGAAAGAGAAACACGGCAGTGTGCTTTGGAACCGTGGTGGAGGAGGAAGCCATAGAGCAGATCCGCAGGATGTGCGATTACGAGTTCACAGAGGGCAGCAGGATCAGGATCATGCCTGACGTCCATGCGGGGAAGGGCTGCACCATCGGCACCACCATGACCGTGACGGACAAGGCGGTGCCCAACATCGTGGGCGTGGACATCGGCTGCGGGATGTACACAGTGCGGCTGGGAAACGTGGAGATGGACTTTGAGAGGCTTGACGAAGCAGCCCATTATGTGCCCTCAGGCATGCATATCTGGGAGGGCAGGCAGGAGAAATTCGACCTGCAGGAGCTCCGGTGCTACCGTAGCCTGAAAAATACGAAATGGCTGGAGCGCAGCCTCGGAACCCTCGGGGGCGGGAACCATTTCATCGAGGTGGATCGATCCAAGGACGGCACAAAATATCTGGTGATCCACACCGGGAGCCGTAACCTTGGCAAGCAGGTGGCGGAGCTGTACCAGCAGCTGGCGGTGGATCTGAACAAGGGGAAGGAGACCTATTTCCAGCAGAGGGACGAGATCATCCGCACCTACAAGGAGCAGGGCCGCAGAAAGGAGATCCAGAAGGCACTGGACGCTATTTCATGGAAGAAGAGAGAGGCCACCATGCCGGAGGATCTGTGCTATCTCTATGGCAGCTTTCTGGAGGATTATCTGCATGACGTGGAGGTCTGCCAGCATTTCGCAAGAAGGAACCGTGAGAAGATCGCAGAGATCCTGCTGGAGCGGACGGGGCTGCTGGCCGGGGTGGACTGGGAGCAGGACGCCTTCCATACCGTCCACAACTACATCGACACGGAGGAGATGATCTTAAGAAAGGGCGCTATTGCGGCCCACGCCGGGGAAAAGGTGCTGATTCCCATCAATATGAGGGACGGCAGCGTTCTGGCTGTGGGAAGGGGAAACGAGGACTGGAACTATTCCGCACCCCATGGGGCGGGAAGGCTCATGTCCAGAACCAAGGCAAAGAGCACCCTGAGCATGGAGGAATATCAGGCCGCCATGGAGGGGATCTATACCACCTCCGTGAATCAGGCCACACTGGATGAGGCCCCCATGGCATATAAGGCCATGGAAGATATTATAGATGTCATCAGAGAGTCCGTGGACGTGATAGACATCATGAAACCGATTTATAATTTCAAGGCATCCGACTAAAACGGCAGGCATCTGATCCTTCTTCCGTCTGGCCGGATGCCGGAAGGAGGAGACTATGTTTGCATTTCCGACCATCGATATGGTCAAGACGGGACAGAATATCCTGCGGCTGCGGAAGCAGGCAGGTCTGTCCGTGAGACAGCTGCAGGAGGTATTCGGCTTTTCCACCCCGCAGGCGATCTACAAGTGGCAGCACGGGACGGCCCTTCCCACCATAGACAATCTGGTGGTGCTGGCGGCGGTCTTTCAGGTAAGGATGGATGACATCCTTGCGGTGGACGCCGGGGGCGCAGCGGGGCTGCTTGCGGTGGATGCCGGGAGCGTAGCGGGGCTGCGGGTCAGCGCATGAATCAACTGGCCTGAATCAGCCGCAGTCAACCGGCAGGAATCAACCGTCTTCTGCCATAAAAAATCAACCGCCTTCTTCCATAAATAGCTCTGTCATAAAAATCTGTGGCAATTGTAACTAATCATTGCACCTATGGCGGGAATTGGGTATACTGGAGGTAACATGGATGAAAGAATAAGATTATCCATGAAAGAAGGAATATCCATGGAAGAAGAAATATCCATGGAAGAAAGACTGTCCATGAAAGAAGCAATATCCATGAGAGAGAATCAGCCACTGATTTGGATGAATTTTTGGTCGGGACGGGAGCGGCAGAAATGACGAGGATACGCTGTGTCGTAGAGCGAATTACATATCAGAATCCGGAGAACGGATATTCCGTGCTGAAGGTACGTGCCAAGGGGCACGGCGATCTGGTCACGGTGGTGGGGAATCTCTTAGATGCCAACGTGGGCTCCGTGCTGCTGATCGACGGCGAGTGGAAGGTGGACTCCAGGTACGGGAAGCAGTTCGAGGCGCAGAAGTGGCAGGAGACGCTGCCGGCCACGGTCTACGGCATGGAGAAATATCTGGGCAGCGGGCTCATCAAGGGAGTGGGGCCGAAATTTGCCAAGAAAATCGTCCAGAAATACGGAGAAGACACTTTTACGGTTATCGAGGAGGATGTTCAGTCGCTGATCGAGATACCGGGGATCGGCACAAGGCGCGTGAAGATGATCGCAGAGAGCTGGGAGAGGCAGAAGGAGGTCAAGAACATCATGCTTTTCCTGCAGGAGCACGGGGTCAGCACCGCCTTTGCCGCAAAGATATTCAAGCAGTACGGAAACGAGAGCATCGATAGGATGAGAGAGAATCCTTTCCGGCTTGCGGACGATATCTGGGGGATCGGCTTTCGGACGGCGGACGGCATTGCCCAGAAGCTGGGCTTTGACAGGGAGTCCTATGTGAGGCTGCGCAGCGGCATCTTGTATACCCTCAGTGAGCTGGCAGACGACGGGCATGTATATGCGAGAAAGGAGCAGCTTGTGGGGAAGGCCTCGGAGCTTCTGGAGGCGGAGGAAGGCTGCATCGTCATGACGCTGGATCAGATGCTGAAGGACAAGGATCTGATATGGGAAAAGAATCTGCTGGATGGGAAAAGCCTGACGAGAGAGCCGGAGCCTACAAGGGAGAGGGAACTGACGGGAGAGCCCGAGCATCAGGAAAAGGAGGGCTCCGGGCAGGCGGGGGACGCCCTGTACCTGCCCCCCTTTTATTTTGCAGAGATCGGCGTAGCCGGGAAACTGAAGAAGCTGGCGGCAGCGCCTGCCACTGACAGACTGTGGACATGGCTGAAGGGGGCAGGCTGTGCGGTGGACGTGAGCGGAATCGAGAGGACGCTGCATATGCGGTATGACGAGATTCAGGCGGATGCCATCCGGCAGGCGGCAGGAGCCAAGGTGATGGTGCTCACCGGCGGCCCAGGCACGGGCAAGACCACCACCACCCAGGGGATCATTGCCGCCTTCAGGGCCTATGGGCTGAAGATTCTGCTGGCGGCCCCCACGGGAAGGGCCGCAAAAAGGATGACGGAGGCCACGGGGCTTGAGGCAAAGACCATCCATCGGCTGTTGGAGTGCAAGCCTCCTGACGGCTATCAGAAAAACGAGGAAAATCCCTTGGAGGGGGATGTGCTGATTGTTGACGAATGCTCTATGATTGACATTGTGCTGATGAATTCCCTTTTAAAGGCCATACCGCCCAATATGCGGCTGATACTGGTAGGTGACATTGACCAGCTGCCATCCGTAGGGGCGGGCAACGTGCTCAGGGACATCATCGATTCCGGCAGGTTTCCCGTGGTTCGCCTCACAAGGATCTTCCGGCAGGCGCAGGAGAGCCGGATCATCCTGAACGCACATAGGATCAACGCAGGGAGACTGCCGGACATTTCCAACGGCAGGGCCTCGGATTTCTTTTTTCTGCAGCAGGAGGAGCCGGAGCGGGCGGCTGCGGAAATCGTGGGTCTGGTGAAGGATAGGCTGCCCCGCAGCTACGGGGTGGCCTCTTCGGCCATTCAGGTGCTCACCCCCATGCAGAGGGGCGTGGTAGGGGCCACCAGCCTGAATCTGGCGCTGCAGGAGGCGCTGAACCCCTCCGGGGAGGGGCTTCGGAGGAGCGGCTTCGTGTTCCGGCCGGGAGACAGGGTGATGCAGATCAAGAATAATTACGATAAGGAAGTTTTTAACGGGGACATCGGCAGGATAGAGAACGTGGACATGGTCAACCGCACGCTCACAGTGCGGTTTGATGATAAGAATGTAGAATATGACGTGACGGAGCTGGACGAGCTGGTGCATGCCTATGCCACCACCATCCACAAGGCGCAGGGATCGGAGTATCCCATTGTGGTAATGCCCGTGCTGATGAACCATTACGTGATGCTGCAGAGGAATCTGATCTACACGGGCATCACCAGAGCGAAAAGGATACTGGTGATGGTGGGAACGAAAAAGGCCCTTGCCTACGCAGTGGGCAATGTCACCGTCACCAAGCGCAACACCATGCTGAGGGAGCGCCTTGCCCCGGAATGAGGCAGGCTCACTGGCCGGCCTTGCCCCGCTGGGCCACGAAGTAGTTCACCAGCCGTTCCACATCATCCAGACATGCGCCGCAGACGGTGCTGGCACCGGTGGCCTGCTGAACCTCTTCGAGGGTGCCGGCCCCGTTCTCCACGGCCTCCTTGATCTGGCCGCTGGTGACATTCATGCAGTTACAGACTACTTTATCCAAATTCATGGTTATACCTCCTCGTCCGCTCCGGCGGACACACAAAAAATCGATTTCTATTGGGAATTCTTTCTGTTCAAAATGTATTGTGTGCGGATCAAAGAATTATATACATATAAAGATGTAAAGACGGAACCGGAATAAAACAGTCTCGGCACTGAAGTGGAGAGACGGGACTGGAATAAAATAAAACAGTCTCGGAACGGAAGCGCAATGTGTCATACAGACACATGGAAGAATTTACGGACTCACGCACTTGCGGCCGGAAATCCTTCCCAGCAAGGGGGCACTGAAGTGGAGAGACGGAACCGGAATAAAATAAAACAGTCTCGGAACGGAAGTGCCCCCGGAAGAATTTACGGACGCACGCACTTGCGGCCGGAAATCCTTCCCAGCAAGGGGGCACTGAAGTGGAGAGACGGGACTGGAATAGGAGGCACAAATGACAAAGAAACAGCGTGCGCTGGAAATCATCGCAAGACTGAAGAAGGAGTATCCGGAGGCTGACTGCACTCTTGACTACGATCAGGCATGGAAGCTGCTGGTGAGCGTGCGCCTTGCGGCCCAGTGTACGGACGCAAGGGTGAACGTGGTGGTGGAGAAGCTGTATGAAAGGTTCCCGGACGTGAACGCTCTGGCACAGGCTCCCGTGGAGGAGATCGCAGAGCTGGTGCGCCCCTGCGGGCTGGGCAACAGCAAGGCCAGAGACATCAGCGCCTGTATGAGAACTCTTCGGGACGAATACGGCGGAAAGGTGCCGGGGGATTTCGACAAGCTGCTGGCGCTGCCGGGGGTAGGACGGAAGAGTGCGAACCTGATTATGGGGGACGTGTTCGGAAAGCCTGCCATCGTGACGGACACCCACTGTATACGCCTGGTGAACCGCATGGGGCTGGTGGAGGGAGTGAAGGAGCCGGCGAAGGTGGAAAAGGCTCTGTGGAAGCTTATTCCTCCTGAAGAAGGGAATGACTTCTGTCATCGTCTGGTGAATCACGGCAGGGAGGTCTGTACTGCCAGAACAAAGCCCTACTGCGAGAAATGCTGTCTGGAGGATATCTGCAAAAAGGCCGGGGTGGGGGAGTCCGGACAGACGCGGCGCAGGCGGAGGGAGACGGCAGACTGATTTTTCATTTGCCCGGGTATTTTCATTATAGAGAGGCATCCTGCGAACAGGGTCCGCATAGACTGCTATAAGTTGTTTGAACAGCAGGGGGATGACTTATGGAGATCTATGTGGTAAGGCCGGGGGACAATGTGGACAGTATTGCTGCCGCTTGGGGGGTGAACGTAGAACAGCTGATCTATGACAATCAGCTTGAATTTCCCTATGCCCTTGCAGTGGGGCAGGCGCTTCTGATCAACCAGTTTGTCAGGAATGCCACAAGGGCTGTCTCTGTGAGCGGCTATGCCTATCCCTATATCAGGCCGTGGGTGCTGGAGCAGACGCTGCCCTATCTGTCCGAGCTGCCGATCTTTTCCTATGGATTCACCGCTGAGGGAGAGCTGCTGCCGCCTCCCTACGGGGACGATGAATGGATGATCCGGGAGGCGCTTTCCTTCGGGACCCAGCCGATCCTGACGCTGACTCCCTTCGGGGTAGACGGGAACTTCAACAACCAGCTGATTCATTCGGTGGTGAACAGCGCAGAGTATACCGGGAGACTGGTGCAGAACCTTCTGGCGCTTATGGAGGAGAAGGGGTACCGTGGGCTGGACATCGACTTTGAATACATCTTGGCTGAAGACAGGGACGCATTCAGTGCTTTTGTGCGCAGGACTGCAGAGGCCATGCGCAGCGCAGGATATCATACTTCTGTGGCACTGGCCCCCAAGACCAGTGCGGGCCAGACCGGCCTGCTGTATGAGGGGAAGGACTATCGGGCGCTGGGAGAGGCTGCGGATCATGTGCTTCTGATGACCTATGAGTGGGGGTATACCTACGGGCCGCCTATGGCCGTGGCACCGATCAATCAGGTTCGGCGGGTGGTGGAATATGCGCTGACAGAGATTCCGGCCTCAAAAATCGATCTGGGAATTCCCAATTATGGGTATGACTGGCCGCTGCCCTTTGAAAGAGGTGTGACAAAGGCCGTCACTCTGGGAAATGTGCAGGCGGTGCAGATCGCTGTGGAGCAGGGCGCACAGATCCGGTTCGATGATCTGGCGGAAAGCCCTTTTTTCACCTATACGGAACAGGGCATCGACCATGAGGTATGGTTCGAGGATGTGAGAAGCCTCGAAGCGAAGTTCAGCCTCATGGAGGAATACGGTCTGCGCGGCTGCGGCTACTGGCAGATCATGAAATGGTTCAGGGCGAACTGGCTGCTTCTGCGCAGCAGGTTCTACATCATGAAATAGAGGGCGGAAATAGATGGCCCAGTATGACCCGCATAGGATACCACAATATTGTGGTATCCTATGCGGGTCATACTGGGCCATCTATTTCCGCCCTCTATTTCATGATGTAGAACCTGCTGCGCAGAAGCAGCCAGTTCGCCCTGAACCATTTCATGATCTGCCAGTAGCCGCAGCCGCGCAGACCGTATTCCTCCATGAGGCTGAACTTCGCTTCGAGGCTTCTCACATCCTCGAACCATACCTCATGGTCGATGCCCTGTTCCGTATAGGTGAAAAAAGGGCTTTCCGCCAGATCATCGAACCGGATCTGTGCGCCCTGCTCCACAGCGATCTGCACCGCCTGCACATTTCCCAGAGTGACGGCCTTTGTCACACCTCTTTCAAAGGGCAGCGGCCAGTCATACCCATAATTGGGAATTCCCAGATCGATTTTTGAGGCCGGAATCTCTGTCAGCGCATATTCCACCACCCGCCGAACCTGATTGATCGGTGCCACGGCCATAGGCGGCCCGTAGGTATACCCCCACTCATAGGTCATCAGAAGCACATGATCCGCAGCCTCTCCCAGCGCCCGATAGTCCTTCCCCTCATACAGCAGGCCGGTCTGGCCCGCACTGGTCTTGGGGGCCAGTGCCACAGAAGTATGATATCCTGCGCTGCGCATGGCCTCTGCAGTCCTGCGCACAAAAGCACTGAATGCGTCCCTGTCTTCAGCCAAGATGTATTCAAAGTCGATGTCCAGCCCACGGTACCCCTTCTCCTCCATAAGCGCCAGAAGGTTCTGCACCAGTCTCCCGGTATACTCTGCGCTGTTCACCACCGAATGAATCAGCTGGTTGTTGAAGTTCCCGTCTACCCCGAAGGGAGTCAGCGTCAGGATCGGCTGGGTCCCGAAGGAAAGCGCCTCCCGGATCATCCATTCATCGTCCCCGTAGGGAGGCGGCAGCAGCTCTCCCTCAGCGGTGAATCCATAGGAAAAGATCGGCAGCTCGGACAGATAGGGCAGCGTCTGCTCCAGCACCCACGGCCTGATATAGGGATAGGCATAGCCGCTCACAGAGACAGCCCTTGTGGCATTCCTGACAAACTGGTTGATCAGAAGCGCCTGCCCCACTGCAAGGGCATAGGGAAATTCAAGCTGATTGTCATAGATCAGCTGTTCTACGTTCACCCCCCAAGCGGCAGCAATACTGTCCACATTGTCCCCCGGCCTTACCACATAGATCTCCATAAGTCATCCCCCTGCTGTTCAAACAACTTATAGCAGTCTATGCGGACCCTGTTCGCAGGATGCCTCTCTATAATGAAAATACCCGGGCAAATGAAAAATCAGTCTGCCGTCTCCCTCCGCCTGCGCCGCGTCTGTCCGGACTCCCCCACCCCGGCCTTTTTGCAGATATCCTCCAGACAGCATTTCTCGCAGTAGGGCTTTGTTCTGGCAGTACAGACCTCCCTGCCGTGATTCACCAGACGATGACAGAAGTCATTCCCTTCTTCAGGAGGAATAAGCTTCCACAGAGCCTTTTCCACCTTCGCCGGCTCCTTCACTCCCTCCACCAGCCCCATGCGGTTCACCAGGCGTATACAGTGGGTGTCCGTCACGATGGCAGGCTTTCCGAACACGTCCCCCATAATCAGGTTCGCACTCTTCCGTCCTACCCCCGGCAGCGCCAGCAGCTTGTCGAAATCCCCCGGCACCTTTCCGCCGTATTCGTCCCGAAGAGTTCTCATACAGGCGCTGATGTCTCTGGCCTTGCTGTTGCCCAGCCCGCAGGGGCGCACCAGCTCTGCGATCTCCTCCACGGGAGCCTGTGCCAGAGCGTTCACGTCCGGGAACCTTTCATACAGCTTCTCCACCACCACGTTCACCCTTGCGTCCGTACACTGGGCCGCAAGGCGCACGCTCACCAGCAGCTTCCATGCCTGATCGTAGTCAAGAGTGCAGTCAGCCTCCGGATACTCCTTCTTCAGTCTTGCGATGATTTCCAGCGCACGCTGTTTCTTTGTCATTTGTGCCTCCTATTCCAGTCCCGTCTCTCCACTTCAGTGCCCCCTTGCTGGGAAGGATTTCCGGCCGCAAGTGCGTGCGTCCGTAAATTCTTCCGGGGGCACTTCCGTTCCGAGACTGTTTTATTTTATTCCGGTTCCGTCTCTCCACTTCAGTGCCCCCTTGCTGGGAAGGATTTCCGGCCGCAAGTGCGTGAGTCCGTAAATTCTTCCATGTGTCTGTATGACACATTGCGCTTCCGTTCCGAGACTGTTTTATTTTATTCCAGTCCCGTCTCTCCACTTCAGTGCCGAGACTGTTTTATTCCGGTTCCGTCTTTACATCTTTATATGTATATAATTCTTTGATCCGCACACAATACATTTTGAACAGAAAGAATTCCCAATAGAAATCGATTTTTTGTGTGTCCGCCGGAGCGGACGAGGAGGTATAACCATGAATTTGGATAAAGTAGTCTGTAACTGCATGAATGTCACCAGCGGCCAGATCAAGGAGGCCGTGGAGAACGGGGCCGGCACCCTCGAAGAGGTTCAGCAGGCCACCGGTGCCAGCACCGTCTGCGGCGCATGTCTGGATGATGTGGAACGGCTGGTGAACTACTTCGTGGCCCAGCGGGGCAAGGCCGGCCAGTGAGCCTGCCTCATTCCGGGGCAAGGCGCTCCCTCAGCATGGTGTTGCGCTTGGTGACGGTGACATTGCCCACTGCGTAGGCAAGGGCCTTTTTCGTTCCCACCATCACCAGTATCCTTTTCGCTCTGGTGATGCCCGTGTAGATCAGATTCCTCTGCAGCATCACGTAATGGTTCATCAGCACGGGCATTACCACAATGGGATACTCCGATCCCTGCGCCTTGTGGATGGTGGTGGCATAGGCATGCACCAGCTCGTCCAGCTCCGTCACGTCATATTCTACATTCTTATCATCAAACCGCACTGTGAGCGTGCGGTTGACCATGTCCACGTTCTCTATCCTGCCGATGTCCCCGTTAAAAACTTCCTTATCGTAATTATTCTTGATCTGCATCACCCTGTCTCCCGGCCGGAACACGAAGCCGCTCCTCCGAAGCCCCTCCCCGGAGGGGTTCAGCGCCTCCTGCAGCGCCAGATTCAGGCTGGTGGCCCCTACCACGCCCCTCTGCATGGGGGTGAGCACCTGAATGGCCGAAGAGGCCACCCCGTAGCTGCGGGGCAGCCTATCCTTCACCAGACCCACGATTTCCGCAGCCGCCCGCTCCGGCTCCTCCTGCTGCAGAAAAAAGAAATCCGAGGCCCTGCCGTTGGAAATGTCCGGCAGTCTCCCTGCGTTGATCCTATGTGCGTTCAGGATGATCCGGCTCTCCTGCGCCTGCCGGAAGATCCTTGTGAGGCGAACCACGGGAAACCTGCCGGAATCGATGATGTCCCTGAGCACGTTGCCCGCCCCTACGGATGGCAGCTGGTCAATGTCACCTACCAGTATCAGCCGCATATTGGGCGGTATGGCCTTTAAAAGGGAATTCATCAGCACAATGTCAATCATAGAGCATTCGTCAACAATCAGCACATCCCCCTCCAAGGGATTTTCCTCGTTTTTCTGATAGCCGTCAGGAGGCTTGCACTCCAACAGCCGATGGATGGTCTTTGCCTCAAGCCCCGTGGCCTCCGTCATCCTTTTTGCGGCCCTTCCCGTGGGGGCCGCCAGCAGAATCTTCAGCCCATAGGCCCTGAAGGCGGCAATGATCCCCTGGGTGGTGGTGGTCTTGCCCGTGCCTGGGCCGCCGGTGAGCACCATCACCTTGGCTCCTGCCGCCTGCCGGATGGCATCCGCCTGAATCTCGTCATACCGCATATGCAGCGTCCTCTCGATTCCGCTCACGTCCACCGCACAGCCTGCCCCCTTCAGCCATGTCCACAGTCTGTCAGTGGCAGGCGCTGCCGCCAGCTTCTTCAGTTTCCCGGCTACGCCGATCTCTGCAAAATAAAAGGGGGGCAGGTACAGGGCGTCCCCCGCCTGCCCGGAGCCCTCCTTTTCCTGATGCTCGGGCTCTCCCGTCAGTTCCCTCTCCCTTGTAGGCTCCGGCTCTCTCGTCAGGCTTTTCCCATCCAGCAGATTCTTTTCCCATATCAGATCCTTGTCCTTCAGCATCTGATCCAGCGTCATGACGATGCAGCCTTCCTCCGCCTCCAGAAGCTCCGAGGCCTTCCCCACAAGCTGCTCCTTTCTCGCATATACATGCCCGTCGTCTGCCAGCTCACTGAGGGTATACAAGATGCCGCTGCGCAGCCTCACATAGGACTCCCTGTCAAAGCCCAGCTTCTGGGCAATGCCGTCCGCCGTCCGAAAGCCGATCCCCCAGATATCGTCCGCAAGCCGGAAAGGATTCTCTCTCATCCTATCGATGCTCTCGTTTCCGTACTGCTTGAATATCTTTGCGGCAAAGGCGGTGCTGACCCCGTGCTCCTGCAGGAAAAGCATGATGTTCTTGACCTCCTTCTGCCTCTCCCAGCTCTCTGCGATCATCTTCACGCGCCTTGTGCCGATCCCCGGTATCTCGATCAGCGACTGAACATCCTCCTCGATAACCGTAAAAGTGTCTTCTCCGTATTTCTGGACGATTTTCTTGGCAAATTTCGGCCCCACTCCCTTGATGAGCCCGCTGCCCAGATATTTCTCCATGCCGTAGACCGTGGCCGGCAGCGTCTCCTGCCACTTCTGCGCCTCGAACTGCTTCCCGTACCTGGAGTCCACCTTCCACTCGCCGTCGATCAGCAGCACGGAGCCCACGTTGGCATCTAAGAGATTCCCCACCACCGTGACCAGATCGCCGTGCCCCTTGGCACGTACCTTCAGCACGGAATATCCGTTCTCCGGATTCTGATATGTAATTCGCTCTACGACACAGCGTATCCTCGTCATTTCTGCCGCTCCCGTCCCGACCAAAAATTCATCCAAATCAGTGGCTGATTCTCTCTCATGGATATTGCTTCTTTCATGGACAGTCTTTCTTCCATGGATATTTCTTCTTCCATGGATATTCCTTCTTTCATGGATAATCTTATTCTTTCATCCATGTTACCTCCAGTATACCCAATTCCCGCCATAGGTGCAATGATTAGTTACAATTGCCACAGATTTTTATGACAGAGCTATTTATGGAAGAAGGCGGTTGATTTTTTATGGCAGAAGACGGTTGATTCCTGCCGGTTGACTGCGGCTGATTCAGGCCAGTTGATTCATGCGCTGACCCGCAGCCCCGCTACGCTCCCGGCATCCACCGCAAGCAGCCCCGCTGCGCCCCCGGCGTCCACCGCAAGGATGTCATCCATCCTTACCTGAAAGACCGCCGCCAGCACCACCAGATTGTCTATGGTGGGAAGGGCCGTCCCGTGCTGCCACTTGTAGATCGCCTGCGGGGTGGAAAAGCCGAATACCTCCTGCAGCTGTCTCACGGACAGACCTGCCTGCTTCCGCAGCCGCAGGATATTCTGTCCCGTCTTGACCATATCGATGGTCGGAAATGCAAACATAGTCTCCTCCTTCCGGCATCCGGCCAGACGGAAGAAGGATCAGATGCCTGCCGTTTTAGTCGGATGCCTTGAAATTATAAATCGGTTTCATGATGTCTATCACGTCCACGGACTCTCTGATGACATCTATAATATCTTCCATGGCCTTATATGCCATGGGGGCCTCATCCAGTGTGGCCTGATTCACGGAGGTGGTATAGATCCCCTCCATGGCGGCCTGATATTCCTCCATGCTCAGGGTGCTCTTTGCCTTGGTTCTGGACATGAGCCTTCCCGCCCCATGGGGTGCGGAATAGTTCCAGTCCTCGTTTCCCCTTCCCACAGCCAGAACGCTGCCGTCCCTCATATTGATGGGAATCAGCACCTTTTCCCCGGCGTGGGCCGCAATAGCGCCCTTTCTTAAGATCATCTCCTCCGTGTCGATGTAGTTGTGGACGGTATGGAAGGCGTCCTGCTCCCAGTCCACCCCGGCCAGCAGCCCCGTCCGCTCCAGCAGGATCTCTGCGATCTTCTCACGGTTCCTTCTTGCGAAATGCTGGCAGACCTCCACGTCATGCAGATAATCCTCCAGAAAGCTGCCATAGAGATAGCACAGATCCTCCGGCATGGTGGCCTCTCTCTTCTTCCATGAAATAGCGTCCAGTGCCTTCTGGATCTCCTTTCTGCGGCCCTGCTCCTTGTAGGTGCGGATGATCTCGTCCCTCTGCTGGAAATAGGTCTCCTTCCCCTTGTTCAGATCCACCGCCAGCTGCTGGTACAGCTCCGCCACCTGCTTGCCAAGGTTACGGCTCCCGGTGTGGATCACCAGATATTTTGTGCCGTCCTTGGATCGATCCACCTCGATGAAATGGTTCCCGCCCCCGAGGGTTCCGAGGCTGCGCTCCAGCCATTTCGTATTTTTCAGGCTACGGTAGCACCGGAGCTCCTGCAGGTCGAATTTCTCCTGCCTGCCCTCCCAGATATGCATGCCTGAGGGCACATAATGGGCTGCTTCGTCAAGCCTCTCAAAGTCCATCTCCACGTTTCCCAGCCGCACTGTGTACATCCCGCAGCCGATGTCCACGCCCACGATGTTGGGCACCGCCTTGTCCGTCACGGTCATGGTGGTGCCGATGGTGCAGCCCTTCCCCGCATGGACGTCAGGCATGATCCTGATCCTGCTGCCCTCTGTGAACTCGTAATCGCACATCCTGCGGATCTGCTCTATGGCTTCCTCCTCCACCACGGTTCCAAAGCACACTGCCGTGTTTCTCTTTCCCTTGATCTCGAACATCTATCTTCCCTTCCTTTCTCTGAATCATCTTGTTCTTGCTCTTGTCTATTCTATCCTTTTCAACAAAAAACGCCTATCCCATGTGTCTGCTCACATAAGATAAGCGGCTCTTTTACCTGCTTGAACCTATTCGGCGCTTGATTTCACGATCCTCCACGCCGTTTCCTCACCTTATACGGGCACATCACAAACAGACTCTGCCGATGGTCATATTTAGGCAAAGTCGCTTCCAGCTGTTCGCTGATACTGATATTATTATATTGTCTGCCATCTATATTTATGGCTGATGCAGTATCAAAATGCGCCCACATACCGATTTCCGTCCTTTCCCAGCCTCTTGATCCGGACAATGCCCAGTCTGCTCTGATTCTGCCCTGCTGCAGCCTGTCCATTTGTCCGCCATTTTTCTGCTTATACGTGCCATTATACCACTGATTTTCAATATTGTCACTATACTGTGAGTATAATTTTGTATTTTACCCAATTACCCCAATTCTTTTTTCCCATTTTTACCCTTGTCCATCTCGAAACGCCTCTCTGCCATCTGAACCATATGCTCTGCCGACCTCGATGCGTCTTTCTGCCGCCTGAATCATGCTCTGCCGATCTCGATGCGCCTCTCTGCCGCCTGAATCATCTTCTGTCTGTGGGCAACCACAAGAACCAGCCTATTGGCCCTCCATTTTTCCAGCGACTCTATTATGACATTTTCATTTTCCTGATCCAATGCCGATGTACCTTCGTCGATAATCAAAACGGGAGCTTTTTTCAAAAAGGCCCTAGCCACCGAAATCCTCTGCTTCTCGCCGCCGGAGAGATTGCCGGCGCCCTCCTCCAGCATCGTATCGTACTTATCCTCAAGCTGTTCGATAAACTCCTCTGCCCCTGCGGCCCTTGCCGCCTCCCGCATCTCTTCCTCGGAAGCACCGGGATTCCCATATAAAAGATTGTCCCGGATACTGCCGTGGAACAGCTCCGGCTTCTGGCTCACGTAAGAGAACAGCTTCCTGAATTCCTCCCTGCGGTACTCTGTCGCTCTCTTCCCGTTGATCAGGTACTCCCCTTCATGCTCCGCAAACCCCAGCAGCACATTCAGCAAAGCGCCGTCTACCCCTGTAAAGGAGGTGACATCTT